>NZ_JBHTJA010000010.1:0-129572 GCF_042675525.1 Actinomadura sediminis | reverse complement strand
GCGCGCCGAACGCGCCGAGCAGGCAGTCGACCGGGCCGCCGACCGCGCCGACACCGCCGTCGCCCGAGCCGACCGCGCGACCGAGGCCGCCGCGACGCTGCGCACCGCCCTCGCCCTGCCGGCGGTCACCGACGTCGGCGGCACCCCCGGCGTGCCGCTCGGCGAAGGCGCCGGCGCGGTCCTGGCCGAGGACGGAAGCCTGCGCCTGTCCGGCGTCGATGACCGCCACGGCGTCGAGGCCGCCGTCGAACTGGCCCGGGCCGTCCTCGCCGTCGCGCACACCCTGCGGTGAGAGACCAGGACTCCTGAAGCCACGGCCAGAGGCGGCCCGTCCTCGGCATGGACCGCGAGCGATCCGGCCGCGCACGCGAGACGTCCCGGCGCCCGGCAAGCGGCTGGGCGCCGGCCCGCGCAACTGGGGGTGCCGATAAGAATCGCGTCACGCGCCCCAAACCGGGTTGATCTTGTTGTGATTTGGGGCTGGTCGATGCTTCTGCCTTTGGCGATGAGGAGCCGGGCGGCGATGTCGCGCAGGTTGAGGTTCTGCTCGCGCAGGTGCAGGGCGTGCGACAGCGTGGCCTCGTCGGTGACGGTGGCGCCGCCGATGGTTTTGCCGCGGGTGCGGGCGGATTGGCGGTGTTCTCCCGAACGTGCCCTCAGAGCCAAAGTAGCTGGCTGTAGTCGGTGTCTCGGAGGGGTGCGAAGGGGCGGGGGGCGGGGGCGCGGGTGTTCCGTTGGGGGATCCCTCACCGGAACACCGGCCAGCCGGGGCGGTGCCCCAGGTCGAGGTGTTCCGTAAGAGTGTTCCGCGAACTGTCCCGGTGACGGGGCCCTATCCGGAACACTTGAGCGCGTGAACGCCGCGAACGCTACGGCTCCCGGCACGGTCCGGGTCGGGTACGCCCGCTGTTCCACCGACGAGCAGGACGTCGTCGTCCAGACCGAGCAGCTGCTCGCGCTCGGTGTCCCGGCCGATCGGATCTACATCGATCGGGGCTTCTCCGGGACGACCCGCCGCAACCGCGGAGGTCTGGACCAGGCCCTCGCCGCGGTGTGGCCGGCCAGCGTGTTCACCGTGACCAAGTTCGACCGGTTCGCCCGCAACATGGCCGAGGCCAACCAGATCCTCACCGACCTGTCCGACCGCGGCGTGCTGTTCGGGCTGGGCGGGTCGGTCTACGACTGGAGGGACCCGTTCGGCCGGCTGTTCCTGCAGACCCTGGCGATGGTCGCCGAGTTCGAGGCGAACCTGGGCCACCTGCGCACCCGCGAGGGCATGGCGCTGGCCAAAAAGAACGGCAAGCTCAAAGGCAAGCAGCCCAAACTGCCCGAGTCCGCGCGGCGGTCGATCCGCCGCCGCTACGCCGAGGGCGAGGTGTCACTGGCCGACCTGGCGACCGAGTACAGCGTCGGCCGCTCCACCATCCACCGCGTCATCCACGGGCAGGGAACCCCCGGGTAGAACACGGTTCACACCCGCACTCCGCTCCGCCCTCACTGTTGATGCCGGCCGCTGATGCCGGAGACGGCGGGCCGGGCCGGTCGTGGGTGGCCGGCCTTGGCGCGGATGGTGAGCAGGTTGCTGGATTTTGGGCGGGCAGCGCAGGGGCTGGCCGCGCCGTTGCGCGGGGTTGCGGAGGGCGCGGCCCGGGTCACGGGTGGAGGGTGAGGGGGAGGTGGGCCAGGCCGCGCAGGGCGATGCCGGGGCGTCGTTGGGGTTGCGTCGGCCGGGTGATGGCGGCGTATGCGGGGCTGAGGAGGTGTTCCAGGACGATCTGGGTTTCCAGGCGGGCCAGGTGTGCGCCGAGGCAGAAGTGGATGCCGGAGGCGAAGGACAGGTGGGCGG
Organism: Actinomadura sediminis; assembly: GCF_042675525.1. NCBI lineage: Bacteria > Bacillati > Actinomycetota > Actinomycetes > Streptosporangiales > Thermomonosporaceae > Actinomadura > Actinomadura sediminis. Next base: position 127,726 of record NZ_JBHTJA010000010.1, on the reverse strand, counting down.
GTTCGGGGCGGGTGACGTCGAGGGTGTCGGGTTGTTCGACGAGGTCGGGGTCGTGGTTGGCCGCTCCGAGGAGCATCACGATGACCTGCCCGGCTTTGAGGTGGGTGCCGGCGAAGTCGGTGTCGTGCAGGACGGTGCGGGCGTCGACCTGGACGGGTGAGTCGTAGCGCAGGAACTCCTCGACCGCTGTGGGGATGAGGGCGGGGTCGGCGCGCAGGGCGGCTTGCTGGTCGGGGTGGTCCAGGAGGGCGTGCAGGGTGTTGCTGAGCAGGTTGGTGGTGGTCTCGAACCCGGCGCCGAACAGCAGCAGCGACGTGGAGATCATCTCCTGTTGCGACAGGCGTGCCTGCTCGGGTGCGGTGGCCATCCGCGACAGCAGGTCCTCGTGCGGGTCGGCTCGTTTGGCGGCGAGGAGATCGGTGAAGTAGGCGACGAGGTCGGCTTCGGCCGCCGCGGCGGCGGTGATGGCCTCGGGGTCGGCGGCGGGTTCCAGGAGCGCGACCATCTGGCGGACTTTCGGGGTGAACACCATCCGGTCGGCTTCGGGGACGCCGAGCAGGTCGGCGATCACGTTGACCGGCAGCGGCAGGGCGAGGGTGTCGACGAAGTCGCCGCCGGACCGGCGGGCGAGTTGGCCGAGGTGTTTGCGGGTGCGGTCTTCGATGGAGGCCCGCAGGTCCTGGATGTGCCGGGTGGTGAACACCGAGCCGACCGAGCGGCGCAGCCGGGTGTGCTCGGGCGGGTTGGCGAACAGCATGCTGTGCCCGAGCCGCCCTTGGGCCTGGCGCTGTTGTTCGCCGGCGCCGCCGGGGAGTCCGAAGCCCGCCAGTTCGTTGCCCTTGCCGAACGAGCGGTGCCGCAGCGCCGCGTCGCACTCGGCGAACCGGGTCAGGACCAGGGTGCCGTCACCGGTGAGCAGTACCGGCGCGGTCTCGCGCAGCCGCCGGTAGGCCGGGTAGGGGTCGTCGCGGGGGGTCAGGAAGATCTCGAAGAACAGCTGCTCGGCGGCCGGATCGCTGGTCGCCGTGCCCAGGGCCGTGCCGTTCGGGGATGTCATGAGGGGGTCCCGTCGTCGAATTGGCCGATGGCCTCCCAGACGCAGTCTTCCGCTGGGCTGGTCGCGGTGAGCCGTGCCCAGCTCTGTCCGGCCTCCACGGAGGCCAGCCGCGCCACCAGCAGGTAGGGCAGGCCCGCGGCCGGACACTGCGTCCAGGTCAGCCAGATGCCCCGCAGCCGCAGCGGCGCTTCGATCAGCGACCCCAGGTGCGTCAGCGTCACCGCGCACACGCTCATCACCGCGCTGGGCTGCGGTTGGTCGGCCGGGCCGCCGGGCAGCACGGCCAGCGCCCAGACCTCGCCGCCGACCGCCCTCCATGCCAGTGATCGGGGTGCGTGGGGTGGATCCGATGGGGGAAGCGGTTCGCGCCAGACCAGACTCTGTATCCCATCCATACCCCCACCATTTGACACTCAAGCCCTCTATGTCAATGAAGAGAACACGATTGTTCTGACTGTCAACCAGTCCATTGCCCGGGGTTTGCGGACACCGGGGTTGTTGCGGTCATCGGTGTGAGCACCCCGGCAAGCCGTGCAGGCGCGCGGCTGGATGCCGGGCACCCCCTCCGGCCACAAGGGGTACCGGTCAGAACCGCGTCACGGGCGTGTTCGCCCCCGGGTTCGGTCTGCCCCCGGGTTCGGTCTGCGGGGGCCTGGCGGGCTGTGTGGTGTGAACCTGGTCCCGGCGGGCGCCTCCGCCGGGACCAGGGGCCTATGGGGTGCGGGGGTGGTGCGGCTGCGGGGTGGAAAGTTCACCGGAGGGCGGCTCGGTGTCTCCGGTGGAAGGCCGAGTGGCGTCTTCGGTGGCGTCTCCGGTGGCGTCTTCGGTGGCGGGGGTCCAGGCGAAGGCGAGGGAGCCGCCGGTGAGGGCGAGGAGCATGCCGATCAGGAAGCCGCCGAAGTTGGTGTAGAGGAAGGAGGCCAGGGCGGCCAGGAGGACGATGACGCTGAGCAGGGTGTGGTGGCGGGGCTGGTACCACAGCAGCAGGCCGGTGAGGGTGATGATGCCGCCGAGCAGGAACCCGGCCAGGCCCGCGGTGCCGGGCAGCGACAGCACGGTGTACAGGTCGGCGGGCAGCAGCAGGATGGCCGCGCCGCCGGTGGTGGTGAGCAGGCCGCCCCAGAAGGGCCGGCTGCGGCGCCAGGACCGCCAGCGCCGCCAGTGGTTGCGCAGGCGGCCGGTGAGCGGGGTCGCGGCGTTCAGAAGCATTCTTTGACGTCGCCTCCCATGGTCATGTCGATCCCGGCGAGTTTGAGTCCGCTGGCGGTGACCCAGCGGACCTGGCCGTGGATGCGCAGTTTGAGGTCGGTGCCGGTGATGGGCAGGGTGCCGGGCGGGCCGGTCTGGACGGGGATGTCGCCCAGGCCCTTGACGGGAGTGGTGCCGCCGCGGCCCAGGGCGATCCCGCCCCCGACGACCTCGACGTCATCGATGGACTCCAGGGCCAACTGGAGTTCATCGAGCTGGAGCCGCTGCCCGGGTTGAGTGGTGATGCGCAGCACCCGCGAGCCCAGCGGGCTGGAGACCTTGCCGGAGGCGCAGATGCCCTCGGCCCAGGTGTCGCGCAGCGCCAGGGCGACCACGGTGCGCCGGTCGCCGTCGCGGGTCTGGAAGAACCGGGGGAAGGACCCGCCGGCGTTGGTGGACAGCCGCTGGATGGTCAGTTTGATGTTGGTCTTGCCCTTCAACCCGGCCGAGACCGGTAGCGCGCCGCGCAGCACCCCGACGACCATCACCGCGACCACACCCAGGACCGGAACCAGGACCGCGGCGAACCTCCTCCACCGGGTCCGCCCCGCAACGGTGGGGAGACTGGGCGGGGTGTCCAGCGGAGCGTGGCGGCGCCGCCACAGCCGGTCGATGAATCTCACCCCGCCACCTTTGACAATCAGTCGCGACTTGTCAATGCCACGCACATCATTGGTTGGAATGTCCTCGGCGGGGGTCGAGGGGTGTCCGGCCACTGGACACCCGGCTTGTTACTGTCGGCGGCGTGAACACTCACGTCCCGGCCGACTTCCAGACCCGCGTGCGCCACCAACTCCGCAGCGACGCCCTGGACGCCGCGTTCGCCCTGATGACCGACCAGGGCTGGTCGGCGGTCACCATGACCGCGGTCGCCGCGGCCGTCGGCGTCAGCCGCCAAACCCTCTACAAAGAGTTCTCCTCCAAGGACCAGATCGGCCAAGCCCTGCTCATCCGCGAAGCCGAACGCTTCATCGACGGCGTCGCCGCACACGTCGCCGCGCACGACGACGTCGCTTCCGCGATCGAGGCCGCCGTCCGCTACACCCTCGACCAGGGCGCCACCAACCCGCTGCTACGCACGATCCTGTCCGGCGACCGCGGCGGCGACACCCTGCTGCCCCTGGTCACCACCGACTCCCAGCCCCTCATCGCACTGGCCGGCCAGGTCCTCAGCCAGCACATCACCGCCCGCGCCCCCGGCCTGGACGACGAAGACATCGCCGCGACCGCCGACGCACTGGTCCGCCTCACCGTCAGCCACCTCCTGCAACCCCTGGACGACACCGGCACCACCGTCACCCGGCTCACCCGCCTGGCCACCCGAGGCCTCGGCCTCCCCTAAAACCCCGATCCCCGACGAGGGAGCGGACGGCGTCATCTCCGGCGGCGTTCAGGTCGCCGACGAGATCGGTGGCCCGTTCCGCCAGGTCGAGCACGGGATTCTGATTGGATCGGCCAAGGGGCGCAATCACTCGATTCCGCCCCCGCGGGTGGTCTCGGCGCTACTGGGCGGCGCCTGCTTGCGCGGTCTGCGCCCGGCCGCCGAGCGGCAGGCGCTTGGCCACGTCCAGCCGTACCTCGCCGTAGGGCTGGACGTGCTGCCAGAACAGCGGAGTCAGCCCGCGCCGGTCGGCGGGCTTGAGCAGTTTGGACCATTGGGGGTCGGCGAGGACGTCTTGCAGCATCAGGGTGTTGATGTAGACGAGCGCGGCCTGCAGGATGCGCAGGCACAGGACGGTCATCTCCAGTTCCTCGCGCCGGTTGGTGGCGATGTCGCCGCCCTTGCCGTAGAGGATGACCGAGTTGGCGCCGTTGGAGGACTCCACCACGTTGAGACCTTCCTGGATCTCCCGCTGGAGTTCGCGCAGGCGCAGGTAGCGGGCGATGAAGATGGTCTTCTGCGCGCGGCCGACCTCCAGCATGGCCTGGTAGACCGGGTGGGAGGCGGCCTCGGTGAACCGGCGCAGGATCGCCTCGGTGGAGGCGGTGCCCTGTTTGATCGCAGTCGCGTACTTGATCATCTGGTCGTAGTTCTGCTCGATCACCTCCCAGCGGACCGGCCGGGTCATCGCCGGTGCCAGCCGCGGGTACAGGTCGCTTTCGCCGCTCTCGACGCGGTAGAGCTTGACCTTGTTGATCTGCTTGATGCGCGGCAGCAGGTCGAAGCCCAGCAGCCGGGTCACGCCGAACCCGATCTCGGTCTGGCCGTGCGAGTCGACGTAGTTGCCCTCGACCTTCATGGCGGTGCCGTGCCGGACCGCGCCCTCGATCATCGCGTGGACCTCCGAGGCCGAAGCGCGCAGGGTCTGGGAGTGCACGACCATCGACCCGCGCTCGATGTGCCAGTAGATGAGGATGCCGCGGCCCCCGTAGCGGGAGTGCCACTCGGTGAAGATGTTCTGGTCGTAGGCGCGCACGTGCGTGGAGTCGGAGGCGACGGTGGTGGTCGCCTCGCCCCACAGCGCGGTGTCGCGGGCGGTGAAGGTCGCGTTCGCGATGGCGATCGCGATGTCGGCGGCGACCTGCGGGGTCAGGTAGCGGCGCCGCACGTAGCGGATGTCGTCCTCGCTGTGGGCGTGGCCGCCGGCGGCGACCGCCCGGATCCCGGTGTTGGTGCCGTACCCGAAGATCGCCAGCATCAGGCGCTCGGCCAGGACCTCGGGCCCCAGGGTGGAGTTGCCCGCCACCGAGGTGACGGCGTTCAGGCAGCCGGTGCGCAGCACCGCCTCCTTGAGCATGTCGATCAGCGGGACCGCGCCCCAGCGGCGGCTCACCTCGTTCTTGATCTTGCGTAAGTTCCGCGGCTCCTCCGCCGGGCCGATCTTCGTCAGCTTGATCGCGCCGGACTTGCGGCCGGAGATCTCCACCCAGTCCAGCTTGGGCAGCGCGGTGTCCAAGGCCTCCAACTCGGCGCGCATCTCGGCCTTCAGTTCGGCGATGAACTCCTTGGGGTCCAGCGGCTTGCGCAGCTCGGCGTAGTTGGCGGCGCGGCGGGCGGCGAAGTCGGCGGGCAGGTCCTCCTCCGGGTCGCGGAAGGAGTCCGCGCCGACCACCCAGATCTCTTTGCAGCGCAGTGCCTCGCGCAGTGCCTGGAAGGTGACGATCTCGTACACCATCCGCACCACCCGCCGACGGCCGCGCTTGTCGCTCTTGAACACCAGGTCCTCCCAGGCGCCGGCGGTGCCGCGATGCTCAGGCACCCGCTCGCCGCGCGGGTAGTAGGTGGTGTTGCCCGCCTTGGCGTAGCGGCGGACCAACTCCAGCGCCTCGATCACCGGCTGGTAGGCGGTGTTGTTGCTCTTGAACTCCAAGGTGTCCAGCAACGCGATCAACCCGCGCCGGTAGTGGTTGGTGTAGGAGGCGCGCAGCGTGGTCTGCACCGTGGTGCGGTACGCCGGGCCCTTGGTCTTGAACTCGTGCACCAGGTCCTTCAGCGTCTGCTCGCCGCCGGTCACGGCCGGGAAGATGACCGCGCGGACCGGATCGTCGGGACGACCGAGCGCGGCGTCGGCGACCCTGAACAGGATGTTCTCCTTCCCGGTCACCCGTTTGAAAGCGTTGATCAGCTCCTTGGTCACCTTGCTGTCGGCCCGCGCCTTGATCCGATGCACGGTCGCGATCAGCAACTCCACCAACGTGTCGGTGACCTCCCGCTCCCGCTCGCAGACCAGCGCCGCCAACAACAGCACCGTCAGCTCACGCGGGTGCGTGCGCATGTGAGAGGGAGCCTCCACCGCCGCCCGAGCCCGCCAGGCCGCCAGCACCTTGGGCGCCACATCGGCGAACAACCCCAGCGGCAACCCGATCGAACGCACCGCCTCCAGCTTGCGGATCTCGGTCATCATCGACTCCAGGCTCACGTTGCCCGGAGCCGACTTGATCAGCGTCAGCAGCCCAGAAACGCCGTCGTCCTCCTCCGCCGTCGCCTCGGCCGCCTCATCCTCGCTGTCCTCGTCGTCGACGCCATCGTCGATGCCGGCCAGGGCGCAGATGCGCCCGGTGGTCTCCGCACTCAGCCGAGAAGCGATCCGCACCGACCAGGTGACCTCCGCGTTGTGCAAGGCCGAGGCCACGATCCGAGAGATCCGCCCCGAGGTCGGCGGTTCGATCCGCTCCTCACGCAGATACTTGAGCAGCTCCTCACGAACCCGCTCGGGCCGGCGCTCGGCGTGGGCGACATTCTCGGCCAGCCACACCGTGACCTTCTCCGCGTCCACGGTCGTGCAGACGCGAAAGTCCAGGTGGGTACGGATCTGACCACGGTGATACTCGATCGTGGAACCAGACCACTCGTAGAAGCCGAACTCCGAGGCGGGCACCTGGACCTGCTTAGCCACATGCTCGACAGCCTCGTCGGCCAACTCCGAACGTCCTCGCGGGAAGCGCCCGTGCTGCGTATAGAACTTCAGCAAGACCGCGAATCCGAGGCGCGTGGCGCCACGCTTCCCGGCGATCAGCTCACGCTCCTCGTCCAGAACCGTCCAGTGCTCGACAAGCTCGTCGATGTGCATCGGGGGGTGCGCCATAGCCGCCCAGCATCGACCAGCCAAATCACAACAAGATCAACGCCGTTTGGGGCTCATGACGCGTTTCTTACCGACACCCCAACTGGTGGGCGCCGCCCCCGCTCGCCCGCCTCCACCGCCGGGTCGGCCTCGCCGAGGACGCCCCCGCCCGCCGCCGCTTCCCGCGCGTCCGCCGCAGCGCCCTGAGCCACTGGCCCGGGGCCGTCCGCTCTCGCCCGCCGGCCGCCGAGCGGAGCGGGAGAAGTCCGTCTTGCCGACAAGTCCCGGGACGTGCGGGGAGGGGATCTCAGGCGGGCAGTCTCGTGTCGATGACGAAGCTGATCTCGATGACCTGGCCGGGCATGGTCAGTTCGGTGACGCCCACGACCGTGCTGGCCGGGCGGTGGTCGCCGAAGTACCCCAGGTTGCCCTCCGCCACCGCCTCGGCGTTCTGCCGCAGGCCCACCATGTACAGGGTCTGCGAGACGATCTGGTTCCGGGTGGCGCCGTAGTGGTCCAGGACCTTGTCCATGTTGGCGTAGGTCTGCTCGAGCTGGGCGGCGAAGTCGCCCGCGTAGAGGAACTCGCCCGCCTCATCGAACGAGAGCTGTCCGGAGACGTGGACCAGCTCGCCGGACTTGACCGCCTGTGCGTAGCCGAAGTCGCTCTCGGCCGGCACGTCGTAGCTGAAGACGTCAATGGTGGTCACGGTGCTTCCCCTCGGGTCACTCTCTTGTAGTTACTTGGAAACCGTAGGAGACTGAGCGCTGACATGGAAGAATGCACTTTTCGGTGACTGGGGAACCCAATGGTGACCAAGCAACTGCTCAACGGCCTGCCCGAGGACGCCGACCTGCGGCGCGCGGACTCCCTGGCGCGCGAGATCTTCTCGGACATCGCCAACAAGTGGGCACTCCTGATCATCGAGGCGCTCGGCGAGCGCACCCTGCGCTTCGGCGAGCTGCGGAACGAGGTCGAGGGCGTCAGCCACAAGATGCTCACCCAGAACCTGCGCATGCTGGAGCGCAACGGCCTGGTCGACCGGAAGGTGCACCCCACCGTGCCGCCGCGGGTCGAGTACACCCTCACCGAGCCGGGCCAGGCCCTGCGAACCGTGGTCGACGCCATCTGCGGCTGGACCCACCAGCACCTCGGCCACATCGAGAGCGCACGCGGCCGCTTCGGCGCCTGACGGGGCACGCGGCGACGCCCTCGCGCGTTGCGCGTTTCCCTGACGGGGGCGGCCAAGACGAACCGGAAGGGGCAACGCCCAGGTCAGAGGGCTGCCGACCCCGTGCGTTGCGCTGAGCCCGCCGGAGGGGCCGTGGAAGCGGGCGCGCCGGCCCGCGAGGTCGTTCTCAGTGCCGGACACGGTCCGCTGGTCTCTCCCTCCAGGCGTCGACGTCGCCGAGGGGAATGGTGAAGGCTGCGGGGACCGCCACGGCCGCAAGGACCGACGCGAGTATCAGGGCGCCGGGGAGGGACCAGGCCGCGACCGGCCCGGCGATCGCCGCTCCCACGGCGAATCCGGTGATCTTCAAGCTGGCGCCGGTGGTGAAGATCTGACCGCGCAGGCTGTCCGGGGCCTCCCGGTGACGGACCGCGAACAGGGCGGCCAGCTGGGGGCCCTGGCCGATCCCGGCGACGACGACGGCCACGATCAGCACGGCCGGCCGTCCCACAGCGGCCAAGGCCAGCGCGGCGGCCTGGACCAGCGCGCTGACCCAGACGACGGTGTCGGGGGCCAGGGCGCGCGGGAACCGCGCCAGCAGGGCGTTGGCCGCCAGGGCGGAGATCGCCGCGCAGGACAGGAGCATCACTCCCTGGTTCGGTCCGCCCAGGACACGCTCACCGAGCAGAGGGAGGCAGGCGGTCAGCATGCCCTCCGCGGCGCAGCACACCACCGAGACGAGGGTCGCCCGCGCCAGAAGGCGCTTCCCGGCGATGACCCGTATTCCTGCGGCGAGGTCTCTGCCCAGTGAGGCCCGCCGGGCGTCCGGGGCTCGGGCGGGGCGGGCGGGGAGCGTCCACGCGGCGGGCAGCGCCAAGGCGATGAGCGCGGCGGCGACCACCACGGCCGCCGGCGCTCCCAGCGCCGCCGCGGCGCCGCCGGTGAGAGCCGGGCCGGCCAGGCTCGCCGCGCCGAAGGTCATCGCGTCGAGCGCGTTCGCCCTGGCCAGGCGGTCGCCGGTCACCACCCGGGGGAGCTGGGCGGTCCACCCGCCCGACAGCGCCGGTCCCAGCAGCCCGGTCACCACGGCGATCACGATGGTGACGGTGAACGGCACGTGGCCGAGCCCCAGCAGGATCAGGGCCAGGCCCGCCGCGTACAGGGCGATCGCTCCGCTCAGCATGCGGCCCGGCCGTCCCGTCCGGTCCAGAAGTGCTCCGAGTACCGGCCCCCCGACCGCGGCGGAGACCGTGATGCCCGCGAGGAGCGACGACGCCTCCGCGGCCGACCCGGTCAAGGCGAATCCCGCCAGCATCAGCGCCGGCCCGGACATGTCGTCTCCGAGACGGGCGGCCGCTGCTCCGGCGAGGTACGAGCACAACGAGGAGCGCCGTTTCATCGGCGCAACGATACGGAGGTAACTCAAAAGACATCAATATGCGTTACATTCGGTCCGTGCGACCCGACACCGGCGACTGGTCCACCCGCCACTCCGTGCTGACCATGGCCCGGCGGGCCGCCGCCCTGATCAACGTCCTCGCCGGCGACCGCCCTGACCCGGCGGCGGTCGCCGGCGTCCTCGCCGCCTACGGCGAGTCCGTGCCGGGCGGGCTCACCGCCGCCGACGTCACCGAGATGCGCGCGGCCGCCGCCCTGCTACGCGACGTCTTCGCCGCCGAGCACGTCGACGACGCCGCCACCGCCCTCAACCGCCTCCTGCGGGAGCACACCGGGCCGCTCCGCCTGACCTCGCACGACGGCGGCACGCCCTGGCATCCGCATCTCGATCACGACGACGACGCCCCCTGGGGCCAGTGGCTCCTCGCCTCGTCCTGCATGGCCCTGACCGTCCTGGTCTGGGACCGGCAGCGGCCGCCCGGCCGGATCTGCTCATCGCCCGCCTGCCAGAACGTCTTCATCGACCAGGGCAGCGGACCCGAACGCCGCTACTGCTCCCGGCGATGCGCAACCCGCGAACGTGTCGCGGCCCACCGCCGCGCCCGCGCCGCCGCGCAGACCCGTGAGGAGGATCGGAACGGCCGGTAGCGACTCGGCGGGCGCTGGCACCGTCCTGGCCCTTGGTGGTCCCCGCTCATGGTCGGCCGTCCCGTGGCTGGGAGGGCTGCGGTGCGGGGAGCGGGAGGGCCAGGCCGGCCTTGATGGTGTCGAAGGCGACCAGGGTCTCGTAGCGCCTGATGTTGTCGTCGGCCTTGAACAGGCGGTCGCCGAGGCGGCCGCAGTCGCGCATGCTCCGCGCGGCCAGGACGACCACGTAGTCCCACGGCCCCGCGACCCGGTAGCACTGCTGCACCTGCGGGTCCGCCCGCATCCGTTCGGCGAAGGCGCGGTGGTGCTCGAAGGATTCCTGGTCGAGGGTCACCAGGACGGTGGCCAGGATCGTGGGGCCCAGGCGGTGCGGGTCGAGGACGGCGACCTGCCCGGTGATGAGGCCGTCCTCGCGGTAGCGGGCGATCCGCCGCTGGACGGCGCTCGGTGACAGCCCGACCTGTTCCCCGAGCTCGTGCAGAGTGCGTCCGGCGTCGTGCTGGAGCAGGTCCAGGAGCAGGACGTCGATCGTGTCCAGGCGCGGCGGCGGCGTTTCGGGCACGCAAGATTATTGCGTCGTGGCGCGATATTTCTCAATCGCTTCGATCGGGTGTTCGAATAGCGTCGGCCGGGTCGGCGAGCCCCTGACGGAAGGCGACAGGCATGGACCTGGACGTGGCGCGGATCGAGCAGGCCATGCGAGTGATCGATCCGGTGTTCCTCAACACCCCGCAGTACCTCGACGAGCAGCTGTGCCGGGCGCTCGGCGGCCGCACGGTGACCGTGAAGCTGGAGACGGCCAACCCGGTGCGCAGCTTCAAGGGCCGGGGCGCCGATCTGATGCTCAGCACGCTCGCCCCCGGCACGCCGGTGGTGTGCGCCAGCTCGGGCAACTTCGGGCAGGCCGTCGCCTACGCGGGACGGGCCCGCGGGATGCCGGTCGAGGTGTTCGTGCCCGAGACGGTCAACCCCGCCAAGCGGGAGCGGATGGAGGCCTTCGGCGCCCGGGTCGTCGCGGCCGGGCCGGACGGTTCGTCGGCACGGGAGGCCGCGGCCGCCCACGCCGGACGCCATCCCGATCGCCTCTACCTGCGGGACGGCCTGCAGGCGGCGATCGCCGAGGGCGCGGGGACGATCGGAGTCGAACTGACCCGCGGCGCGGGTGAGGCGGGCTTCGACGCCGTCGTGCTCCCGGTCGGCGACGGCGCGCTGATCAACGGTGTGGCGCGCTGGACGAGACAGCACGCACCCGGCACCCGGATCGTGGGGGTCAACGCCGAGGGCGCCCCCTCGATGCTGGAGAGCCTGCGCGCCGGCCGCGCGGTCCGCCTGGACCGTGCCGCCACCTTCGCCGACGGGATCGCGGTGCGCGGCCCGCTGGAGGCGTCGGTGCGGCGGGCCCGCGCCCTGGTGGACGAGGTCGTCCTGGTGACCGACGAGGCCATCGCCGCCGCGATGGAGCTGGCGGCGCGCACGCTCGGGATCGTCCTCGAACCGGCGGGGGCGGCGGGCCTGGCGGCGATCGCCGAGGGCGCGGTCGCCGGCGCCCGGGTGGCGGCGGTGCTGACCGGCGCCAACCCGCGTCCCGAACAGCTCCGGGAACTGGCGGGCCGGCTCACGCGCCCCCCGCAGGAGCCGGGTCCTGCCGGACGCGCCGCCTTCTGAGCAAGCAGCGGTCACGCCCGAGGACCGTGGGCCGCGAACGAGGGTTGCGGCGGGGTGTTCCGATCCCTATCTTGGAACGGTCGTTCCAAGATAGGAGGAGGGGCCGTGCCCGACGTCAAGCACTTCGATCCCGAACAGGTGCTGGACCAGGTCGTGGAGCTGTTCTGGCGGCGCGGCGCGGCCTCGACCGGGATCGGTGACGTGGTGGCCGCGACGGGGCTCAGCCGTTCCAGCCTGTACGCCACCTTCGGCGGCAAGCGGGAGCTGTACCTCGCGGCGTTGCGCCGCTACGTCGAGCGGCGGTCCCGGCCGGTGCTGGACGCCCTGGCCGCCGACGACCGCGGGACACCGGCGATCGCCGCCTTCTTCGACCGGCTGGTCCAGGCGCGCTGCGAAGGCCCGCACGCCCGCTGGGGCTGCATGGTCTCCAACGCCCACGCCGGGACCGCTCCGCACGCCGACGCCGTCGGCGAGGACGCGCGGGTGCGCCAGGTGCTGGCCGAGCACCACGCGCGGCTGCGGGCGGCCATGGCCTCGGCGCTCCGGACCGCGCGGTCCCGCGAGCAGTTGCGACCCGGCGTGGAGCCGGAGGCCACCGCGGACGTGCTGGCGCTGCTGGCCTACGGGGTGAACCTGCGGTCGCGCGCCGGAGCGCCCGCGGCCGATCTGAGAGCGACCGTGACGGCGGCACTGGAATCCCTGTGCGCGCCGGACCCCCTTGTGAAGGAGAAGTGAGACCGATGGCCGAGTTCACCGTCCATGACGAGACCACCGCCCCCGAAGCGGCCCGCCCCTACCTGGAGGCGGCCAAGAAGCGGATGGGGTTCGTGACCACCCTCAACGCCGTGATGGCCGAGTCGCCCGAGTTGCTGGCCGGGTACAACGCGCTGGCCGAGCTGTTCGGCAAGTCCTCACTGCCGGTGCGGGCCAAGCACGTGGTGTGGATCACCGCCAGCGTGGAGAACGACTGCGAGTACTGCGTGGCCGCCCACTCCACCATGGCGCTGCGGTCGAAGGTGTCGCCCGAGGTGGTGGAGGCGCTGCGGGCCGGCGAGCCGCTGCAGGACCCCGCGCTGGAGGCGGCGCGCCGCCTCACCCGGCAGATGGTGGCGGGCCGGGGCTGGGTCCCCGACGCCGAGGTGCAGGCGTTCCTGGACGCCGGGTACTCCCGCCGCCATGTCATGGACGTCGTCCTGGGCGTGGGGATGAAGACGCTGTCCAACTACACCAACCACATCGCCCACACCCCGCTGGACCCCGCCTGGGCCGATCAGGAGTGGAGCCGCGCCTGACCCTCGCCCTCGCCCGTCGCGACCGGCGAGAACCGAGCGGGACGGGCGAAGGGGCCGGCGGCGCGGTCAGGAGAGCTCCAGCCCGCCGTCGATGGTGAGGACCTGGCCGGTGAGCCAGGTCGAGGCCGGGTCGGCCAGCCGCAGGATCCACACCGCGACCTCGGCGGGCTCGCCGCGGCGCCCCAGCGGGATGCGGGCGGCCTCCTCGGCCTTGATCCGGGCGATGGCGGGTTCGTCCAGTCCCGCGGCGGCCAGCGCCTGGCTCTCGGTGGGGCCGGGGGCCAGCGCGTTCACGCGGACCCGGTCCGCGGCCAGCTCCACCGCCCAACTGCGGGTCAGCTGCTCCAGCGCCGCCTTGGAGGCGGCGTAATGCGCCGCGCCCGGCAGCGGGCGGTGGCCGTAGGTGCTGGAGACGTTGACGATCGAGCCCGCACTCTCGCGCAGGTGCGGCAGCGCGGCGCGGGCCAGCAGGCTGGGCGCGGTGACGTTGAGGTCGAACACCTCGCCGATGCCGCCGGCCGTGGCCTGCCCCAGCGGCATCACCTTGGTCGCGCCGGCGTTGTTGACCAGCACGTCCACCCTGCCCCACCGCGCGACCGCGGCGCCGATCACCTGCTGCGCCGCCTCGGGCGCGCGCAGGTCCGCCGGATGCACCTGGATCCGGGGGTGCCCGGCGGCCGTCTCCTCCAGCATGTCCTTGCGGCGGCCGACCCCCAGCACCCGGGCCCCGGCGGCCGCGAACGCTCCGGCGGCGGCGCGGCCGATCCCCGAGCCCGCACCGGTGACGACCACGACCCTGCCCTCGAACGTCCCCTCGGACGTCCCCTCGGCGTCGCCGTGAAGCTGAACGGTCACTGTCCACCTCGATCGTTCGATGTTCGTGAAACATCGAACAAAGTAGCATTGTCGCCATGAAGCAGGCACACCACCCCGAACCGGGCGAGATGACCCTGGTCGCGGTACTGGGGGCGCTCAGCGACCCCATCCGGGTCGGCCTGGTGCGCGTGCTGGCCGACGGCCACGAGCGCGGATGGGGCCAGCTGCGCGCCCCGGTGGCCAAATCGACCCTCAGCCACCACCTGCGAGTCCTGCGCGACGCCGGCCTCACCCGCACCCGCCAGGAAGGCACCCGCTGCTTCGTCGAACTACGCCGCCACGACCTCGACGCCCGCTTCCCCGGCCTCCTGGACTCGGTCCTGGACGCCGCCCACGGCGACGACGTCGGCGCCCACGTCCAGCTGACCGACACCCCCGACTGAGACCCCCGACTGACGGCGCGGACCCTGCGCCGGAAAGCTGATCGGGGACCGGCTCCGGCAGGTGCGGGAGGCGCCGCCGTACTGGTCGCGGTCCGACCCGGCGCCGTCGCCGCGCGCCGCGGTCGACCCCGCCGACCGGGCGGGCGTGCCGCACGTGAGGCCGCTCACCGAGATGATCAAGCAACACGATCCACCGCACGGCGAAGACCGGCGAGCAGCGGCAAGGGAGCCGTCAGCGGGGCGGTGTACCGAGAAGAGAAGAGTCATGGATTCCCACCCCGAGAACGCGGGCGTCCCGTCCGAGGCACGGCTGGAGTTCCCGGCCCCGGACCGGACGCGCACCCTGGTGTTCGCCGCCGTCTGCGTGGTGCTGGGCGCGTACGGTCTGGTCCGGGTGTCGCTCGGGCACGTAACGTTCGTCGAGATCCTGGGCATCGCCCTGCTGGCCTTGTCGCCGTTCCTCCTCAATGTGGCTTTCGGGAAGACAGTCGTGGACGAGTCGGGCATTCTCACAGGGCGCCCTGTGGGCCGGCGCTTCCTGCCGTGGCCGGACGTCGAGTTCGTCGCCGTGGAGGAGAAGACCAGCCGCGGTAACGGTGCCCACCGGGTCCGCGTCGGTACCACGAGCGGCCGCACGGTCTGGCTGGCCGCCCCCTACATCGAGACCCGGTGCACGGAGCAGCAGTACGCCCGCTTCTCCGCCCAGGCCGATCGGATCATCCAGTACTGGCACGGATATCGGGGTTGAGCCGGAGGCCCGGCCGAGATCATTCCGGTCATGGTGGCCTGGGAGGGCACCGAGAGGCCGCCGGTGCGCGGGCGGGATTGGCCGACTCTGCGCACTTCGGCCACCAAGCCCGGAGAGCTACCAGCGGGTTACTTGCCCCCTGGTGTCTGAGCCATGGCCTCGGGGCCGACATGTGATGCTGCTCTCCCGTGGCGCGGGAGGTCGGCGTGTCGACCAGTGTGCTCGTCGGCCGGTACGGCAGCAAGCGGGACCTGCTGCCCGGCTTCGTGCGGTGGGGGCTGTCGGAGGAGGCGTTCATCCGGCCGATGCGGGCCTCCTTCGAGGCCGCCGCCGATCCGCTGGAAGGGCTGATCGGCGCGGTGGTGCAGAGCGTCGGCCCCGGCACCGAGCCGCAGGAGTTCGCCAACGGTCTGGCGTTCCTCCATCTTGAACTGGCCGACGAGGAGTTCCGCGCGCTCCTGGCCGAGCACGACGCGGCCGTCCGCGCCGAGCTGGCCGACTACCTGCGGTCGGCGGTGGTGCGTGGGCACATGGCGGCGGACGCCGATTTCGAGGCGCTCGCCGCCGCCGTCGACTCCATTCGCAACGGCACCCGGATCATCTGGGCGATGACCCGGACGCGGCTGCTGGCCGAGGAACGCCGCAGAGACCTGAGCACCCTGCCGGCCCCGTACCGGCGAACCGAGGAGGACCGTTGGAAGACGGCGCCGGCCGGGCCGG
This sequence comes from Actinomadura sediminis, assembly GCF_042675525.1. Taxonomy (NCBI): domain Bacteria; kingdom Bacillati; phylum Actinomycetota; class Actinomycetes; order Streptosporangiales; family Thermomonosporaceae; genus Actinomadura; species Actinomadura sediminis. The sequence continues at coordinate 112,015 of NZ_JBHTJA010000010.1, read as the reverse complement.
TGATCAGGCCGGGAGTGCGTCGGCGATGACCTCTGCTCCGGCGTCGTTGGGGTGGATGTGGTCGCCGCTGTCATAGTCGGGGTGCAGGGCGGCGGGTGCGGTGGGATCGCGGAGTGCCTTGTCGAGGTCGGCGACCGCGTCGTAGGCGTCGTTGGTGCGGATCCACTGGTTGAGCTGCCGGCGTGTGCTCTGGGCTTCGGGTGTGTCGAACCCGGGGCCTGCTCCGGCGGCCCGCCGAACGGGGTGACGGTCGCGACGACGGGCCTGATCCCGTGCCGGCGGGCGCGGGCGGCGAGCGCGGACAGCCCGGCGATGAAGTCGGCGGCCCGGAGCGGGGGCTGGCCCAGCATGCCGGGCAGGCCGATGTCGTTGAGGCCGAGTTGGACGACGACGTGGGTCACCCCGGGGGCGGCGAGCACGTCGCGGTCGAACCGTGTGGTGCCGCGTTCGCCGAAGACGTCGCCGAGCAACCGGTTGCCGGCGATGCCGAGGTTGAGCACGGCGGCCCCGGTCGGGCGGAGACGGCGGGCGAGCAGGTCGGGATAGCCGTGCCGCGTCAGCCGAAGAAGTCCGCGGTCATGAAGCCAGGAAAGCTGCCATCGGGTTACTTGTTTCCCGGAGGGCAGGGTTGGACTCCAGGGGCGACGAGGCGTGGGCTGGAGCAATGCTTGAAACCTGTGGATCTGCCGGGAAGGGGTGTACCTTCCCGGATCACTTAATCGAGGCTGCCGCCATTTGGTGAACGCGCGACGCCGCGGCCAGGCTGCCTCATTTGGCGGCCTGTCAGACCTGGTCCCTACACTCCGGGCGCGTGACTGCACCTATTCTCTCCAGCCAACTCCCGGCCGGGCGCCTCTGGGACCTCGACCTTGTCACCATCGACGGTCGTCTCCTCGTCGTCTGCGCCGTCGAGCCGCCAGCGTGGGTCTGGGAGCCTTCCGAGGACCGTTGGACGCAGTACCGGCTGGACATGCCGTACCGTTCCGACGACTTCCGCGCGATGGTCGGGCACCTCCCGACCGACAATGATAAGGACGCCGGGCTGTTCACTAGAGTCTGCGCCGCCGTCGTGGACGGTCGGATCGTGGTCGGTGGGGCCGAGTACCGGGAGTCCTTCGCGCAGTGGGATCTGGCCAGCGGAGCTGTCCGCGTGCATGCGCGTCTCGACCACGGCGGTACGGGGAAAGTAGCGACGGTGCGGCTGAACGGGCGACCGTTCTTCATCAGCTGTAGCGACCGTACATACATGTGGGATGCGGCCTACACAGACACCAACGGTGCTACGGACGTCGAACCAGCCGTGCTCTATGGAGACCGGGACACCGTCACCGGGCTCGCAGCCGGCACGCTGAACGGCCGCCCGGTCGTGATCTTCGGCTCCTACGACGACAGTGTGGTGGTGTGGGGCGTCGACACCCAGAGCGTTATCAGAGAATTCCCATGTCCCTTGCCCGTGGCGGACGTCGGTCTGGCAACGGTGGACGGCCGCCTCCGGGTGGTGGTGGCTGGCGGGGAGCGGGTGATCCTGGGGGACCCCGACACCGGGGCATGGGAGTGGGAAGGGCCGATCGATGAGGATTCGATCGAGTTTGACACAGAGTTCGGCGAGGAGGACGAAGGGGGGAAGGAGAACTCTGTTTCCTGCATGGATGTCGGCGTCGTGGGCGGCCGTCCGGTCGCCGTGACCGGTTCGGAGGACGGTCGGGTGTGCGTGTGGTCGCTGGCCGAGCGCCGCCTCGTCCATGGGCCGTCCGACGAACACCACGGCAGGAAGGTTGTCGGCGTCCGCGTCGCTGATTGGGACGGTCGCACGGTGGCCATCACGGCAGGGGAGGACGGCCAGGTACTCGTGTGGGACCTCGAAGGAAGCTGACGGCGTGCCCGGTGAGCCCCGTCATGACAGGTCGTGCTGGTCATGGTCTCAGCCGCTACCCACCAAGATGATTTCCGCGCCCTGGCGAGTTCACTCCGTGCCGGTCTCGTCGTCGTCCAACTCCGACGCGTCCGGTTCGCGCAGGGGCCCGCAGCCCCTTGCGCGGGACGGATGCGGTGAAGCTGTAACACCCCGGGATGTCGAGGTTGCGGTGCTTGAGCGGGGAGAGCCGCGCGATGTCCTCGTCCCGGAGCTCATGACCCTCGGGGCGGAGGTGCTGGACGGCGGCGTCGATGTACCGCGTCGTCCACAGCACCACGGCGTTCAGCGCGAGGCCGAGCGCGCCGAGCTGTCCTCCATCCCGTCGCGGTAGGCCTGGCTTGACGCTCACCTTCCGCCGGGGCGGCGCCGGGAGCCCGCGAACCCCGGCCAGCACCCGAGCACCACCCGTCGCCGCATCCGGCGCCTTCGACTCGCCCAGCAGCGCCAGGAACGGCTTGACCGTGTTGTAGCGGCCCGCCAGCGCGGCCCGCATCGCGACCTCAGCCGAGCCCTCGTCCTGCGGCACCGGCGATACGACCATGGCCGCCGCGCTCATCACCGCCTCCCGAGGCGCGACCTCCTCCACCGCCGCCCACAGTGCGGCCACGTCCACATCCGCGTCGAGCTCCTCGACCGGCTCCAGCTCCTCAAACAGCACCATGGCCGCACGGGCCGGGGTCCGTGACGCCTTCTCCAACTGCGGCGGCGTGGACAGCCGGTCCTTGTCGGTGGCGCGCCTGGCCGTGCTGATCAGCCTCGTGGCCATAAGCACCTGGAACAGGTCCATGGCCTCGTCGATCGCCTTCGCCTCCAGGTGCCGCATCAACGCGGTGAGCAGCGCCGTACGCTTCGGCTCCGCGGTCCGCTCCAGTAACGGTGCCTTAGACCCGAACGCATACCGCGCCAGCACCGCCAGCCATTCGGCGGGAACTGCGACAGCCGGAGCCGACCGAGCTGGAACGCGCCGATCTCATCCACCCGCTCCAGCGCGCGGGCGAACGCGGTACCTGTCGTGCTCTTCGGCGGCCGCCGCAACCGCTCCAGCTCCGAGTACCGCCTGCCCGGCGGAACCTCCAGCAGCGCCACCAGATCGCCCGGCAACTGCGGATCCGCACGGCGGCGGCCTTGGCGACCGTGGCGTGCGACCGCTGCTCCGCAATCTTCCGGGCCTCCGACACCTGCCGGGCCGGCACCGACACCCCGGGCAGCAGCACCCGCTGACGGCGCAGTCAGCCCACCGCCTGGTTGAACAGCGACACCGCCACCTCGGCGTGCGTCCACGCCCGCCCGTACAGCGTCTGTCGCCGCTCGGTGTACCGCTTGACCACCGACGGGTCCTCGATACGGCCAGGTGCTCGACCACCAGCCCCGGCACCGCAAGCGGGTCCTCTAGGAACAGGCCGATGTACCGAACCGTGCACATCTGGAGCGCGAACCCAAGTTGGCGGTGTTTCGTGCGCCGCAGCGCGATCAGATCACGGTCGACGTCGTCCGGGAAGAAGAACCGCTCCAGTTCGGGCCTCGTCGGCGCCTCGGCGAACTTCCCGCACGCCGCAGGCTGCTCATCAGTTGAAACTCCACCGGCACGGGTGGAGCGTAGCCAGCACCCGGTGCGGTCCGGCGGCAGTTCACCGAACCTCACCGGCGGAGTGGATCAGTGCGCTAACCAACCATGATCGTTCTCACCGACAACACCGATGTTCCCCAAGGCCGGTTACCTCCGCGCCTGCGGACCCGTCATGACCATGACGGAATGCGCGCAAGGAGGGTAACGACATGACCGGATCAGGCCCGCACGAAGCACTGGCGGGAGCCTTCGAACAGCAGCGCGAGCGCCTGGTGGCGGTCGCCCACCGGATGCTCGGGTCGCGGGTGGACGCCGAGGACGCGGTGCAGGAGGCGTGGATCCGGCTGGCGCGGCAGGACGCGGCCGCGATCGACAACCTGGCCGCCTGGCTGACCACCGTGGTCGGCCGCGTCTGCCTCGATGCGCTGCGCTCGCGCAAGACCCGGCCTGCGCTGTCGTACGAGGACCGGCTGCCCGAGCTGGTGGTGACCGTGGACGGCGGGGCGGCCCCCGAGGACGACGCGATGCTCGCCGAATCGGTCGGGCTGGCACTGCTGGTGGTGCTCGACACCCTCACGCCCACCGAGCGGCTTGCGTTCGTCCTGCACGACATGTTCGCGGTGCCCTTCGCCGAGCATCGGTCAGATCATCGGCCGGTCCACCGACGCGACCAAGATGCTCGCCAGCCGGGCCCGCCGGAAGGTGCAGGGCACACCGCCGCCGGAGCAGGAGCCGCGGCGGCAGCGCGCGGTGGTCGACGCATTTCTCGCCGCGGCGCGCTCCGGGGACTTCGAAGGGCTCGTGCGGCTGCTCGATCCGCAGGTGACCTGGCGCACGTACCATCCGCAGGGCGTGCTGACCACGGTCGGGGCGGCCGAGGTGGCCGGTCCGATCCTGCGCGGCGGCCGGTCGATGACCTCGGCGCTCCCGGTCCTGGTCGACGGCGAGCCCGGGTTCGTGGCCTGGGGCGCCAACGGCAAGGTGCTCGGCGTGGTCGCGTGCACCGTGGTCGACGGCCGGATCGTCGAGATCCTGACCGTGAGCGACCGCAGGCGCCTCGACACCATGGGCCTGCCCGAACGACCCCGGTAGCGCACGTCGGTTCGCATGGGCTGTTACCTCTTCGCGGGGGGCTCCGTCGTAGGGGTGCAAGCATCCCCAGACGAAGGAGACCGCGATGGAAACCCGGATGAACTGGATGGTCAACGAGGTCGGGTCGAAGTGGGCCAGGTACATCATCTCGTCGAACAAGGCCATCACCGACTCGGCACTGCCGAAGGCGGTGCAGGAGCTGGTGAAGATCCGCGCCAGCCAGATCAACGGCTGCGGCGGCTGCCTCGACATGCACACCAAGGACGCCGCGGCCGCCGGCGAGAGCACGGTGCGCGTCAACCTGGTCGGGGCATGGCGGGAGACCACCGTCTACACCGATGCGGAGCGGGCGGCGCTGGAACTCACCGACCAGGGCACCCGTCTCGCCGACGGCGGCGGCGTCACCGACGAGGCGTGGGCGAACGCGGCCGAGCATTTCGACGAGGATCAGCTGATGGCCCTGGTGGCCCTGATCTGCACGATCAACGCCTTCAACCGGCTGAACGTGATCACGCGGACGCCCGGCGGCGAGTACCGGCCCGGTCAGCAGTTCGGCTGACGCGGACATTCCCTCCCAAGCTCTCGGACGCTGAGGATCAGGCGGCCCCGGGACGACCCCGGGCCCGCCCCCGGCCGCCACCCCAGACGATGTGCCAAGGACAAGACTCATGAACACCGCACTGTGGATCATCACCGGCCTGCTGACCGCCGTCTACCTGTTCTCCGGGTTCGGGAAGCTGTTCGTCCCGCGCGAGAAAATGGCGGCGATGGCCAAAGCCGCGCGCTGGGTCCTCGACTTCCAGCCCGGCACCCTCAAGGCCATCGGAGCACTGGAGGTCCTCGGCGCCGCGGGCCTGATCCTGCCCGCCGTGCTCGACGTCGCGCCCATGCTCGTACCGCTGGCGGCCACCGGCCTGGCACTGATCATGACCGGTGCCGTGATCATGCGGATCCGCCGAGGCGAGACCAAAGCCGCGCTGGGAGACGCGGGGTACCTCGCCTTGGCCGCCTTCGTGGCGATCGGCCGCTTCGCACTGGAACCCCTCACCGGCTGACCGGCCCGCGACCCGGCCCAGCAAGGGCGGCGGCACACCGGCTCCGGCAAGACGGCCCGCAAGCGTAGGAACAAAGCCGACTTCGGGGAGTAGATCCATTATCCCCATGTGGGGCGGCGTCTGTCACCGTTCTCCGGAATGATCTTTACGCCCAAGTTGCACTTCTAAGCTTGCGGGCAGATGTAGAACAAGGTCTGACCTGGGAGTTGAGAGTGGCGCCCGACATTGCCGCGCTGACGGCGGAACTCAGGGACATGGCTGCGGCCGATCACCAGTCCGCGGTATACGCGAACAGCGATGACCCGGCCGAGCAATTGGCCTGGCGGCGGCTGACCGCACGGCACGGTGACCGGCTCGACGAGGTCATGGACGAGTACGGCTGGCCGACGGCGGACCTGGTCGGCGAGGAGGCCGCACGTGCGGCATGGCTGATCGCTCAGCACGCCGACCGGCAGCTCGACGTGCAGCGTCGTGCCCTCCAGTTGATGCGGCAAGCGGTGTCGGCAGGCTCGGCCGGCCCCCGCGAACTGGCCTTCCTGCACGACCGCACGCTGGTCAATGAGGGACGCAAGCAGGTCTACGGCACTCAGATCGCCGGTGTGAAGGATGGAGTACCGGTTCCGTGGCCCTGTGAAGAGCCCGAGCGCATGGACGAACGCCGTGCGGAAGTCGGCATCGAACCCTTCGACGAGTACGTCGCCAAGTTCTCCATGGCCTGACGCCCCTCTCCAGCCGGTCTGACTGACAGCCGCACCCGGCGGTGTGGGGACCACGCTGTAGCGCGGTCCCCACACCGCCGCGTCTTGGCCGGTCATCCCCTCACCATCTCGATGTGGCGCACGCAGAGGCTCAAGAATCCGACCCGCAGAGTGCCGTCATCCGGCCAGCCGGCGGACTCCGCAATCCACGTCGCTTCCCGGGCGGCTTTCAGCAGATCATCGGCCCGCGACCAAATGGTGAACCTGTGTGCACGGTCGACTAGGACGCCTCGGAACACGGCGGGAGAGACCTCCAGGCGCAGCCGCTGGTCACGACCGCGGCGAACACCGCCTCGTCATCGACGTTCACGGTCGCTCCGCCCTGGGGCCGCACCTGCGGCGGCGGCAGCAACGGCCGCGTCATCTCCCACAACCTTTTCGGCACGCCCCGGTCCCACCGACCCTCGCCCACAGCAAGATCAACCATTAGCCCACCACGTAGGACAGGGTCTAAGTGGCGTCTGCGTCGGCGTTCGGGTTGCGGGGCGGGGCGGTCAGGTGGGCGACGATACGGGCGAGTTGCTCGGCGTAATGCTCGACGAACTCGGCGGAGGCGGGGTCGGTGTCGCAGATGCTGTGCGTCATGTGGGGCAGGAGCACGGGAGCGCTGGCCGCCGCCAGCAACGCCAGGAACAGGCATGCCGGGTCGATGTCGTCGGCGATCTCTCCGGCGTCCTGGCGGCGGCGCAGATCGGCGAGGTCCTGCTCGGCTTGGTGCCGCCGTGCTTCCCGGTCTGGATCGTCCGCGGCGTCGGTGTAGGTGAGCCCTTCCCAGCCCAGTAGACGGGTGGCGAGCCGGTGTGTGCCGGCGGCTCTGGCGTAGTGGCGCATGACCTCGGCCAGGGGGACGTCCGGGGCGTCATAGGCGCGCTTCTGGTCGCGCCAGCGCTGGCCGATGGCGCGCAGCAGGCCGTCCTTGCCGCCGAAGTAGTAGGAGATGAGTTGCTTGTTGACTCCCGCGCGTTCGGCGATGGCCGCCACCCGTATTTGGGTCGGCCCCTTGTCCGCGAGTTCGTGGACGGCCGCGTCGAGGATGCGCTCACGCGTGCGTTCGGGGTCGCGCCGGCGCTCGGCGGACGCGGGAGAACGACGAGGCCGACGGTTGGGCGGGGAGGCGCGCGTCATGCCGGTCAGCATAGCCACGCCAACTTTGTCATCCATTGGATGAAATAATCATCCGACGGTTGATACCGTGGAGACGGAACCACACCGGGGGAGGTCGATGATGACCACTTCACTCATCCCGTCGCTGCGGAAGCGAGGGACACCGACGACACTGCTGACCGTTGCCGCCCTGGCATCCCTGCTGGGCATCGGCAACATGACCGCGGCCGCCGACGGCGGCCGGTCGGAGCTTCCGGTCATCCTGGGCGCGGGAGCAGGATGGGGCCTGCTGTGGACGGTCGTCGCCGCGGCGGTCGCGCCGCGCCTGCGGCGGTCGGCGGCCACCCGGCGCGCTTGGTACGACGTGCCGGTGCTCCTCGCCCTGACGGCGATGACGATGCAGGCGGGCGCCGGACTCGTCCAGCACCTGATGTTCGGTTCCGCCGAGCCCTACCTGGCCCTCCAGCAATCCGAGGCGGCCGAGGGATCCCTGATCTTCTTCCTCGTCCTCAATCCGCTGACCGAATGGGTCTTCATGCCGTTGGCGCTCTACCTGAACTGGCGATCGGCCGGCCGGCGTCGTTTCCTGCTGGCCGCCGCGGCCGCCTACTACGCCGAGCGTGCGGTGACCTACCTGTACTTCGCGCCCACCGTCGTGGGCTGGAAGGACGAACCCGTCACCACCCGTCTGCTGGACGAGGTCTCGTTCTGGCTGGCGGCGGACTGGCTGCGGCTCGCCGTCATCGCCGGGATCATCACGGCGCTCGCGCTGGCCGTGGTCAGGAGGCGCCCCGGCCGGGCCGGTGCCACGGCCACGGCGTAGCCGGAGACCATCGCCCGCCGCAACGGTGAACAAGGGCGCCCGCCACGCGGCCGTCCCGCACGACGAGCCACCCGGAGAAACCGGATACGAGGAGGTCTGCACATGAGTCGCCATGCCGTCATCGCCGGTGGTGGGATCGGCGGGCTGGCCGCCGCGGTCGCCCTGTCACGGACCGGTTGGTCGGTCCAGGTGCTGGAACAGGCGTCCGAGCTGCGAGAAGTGGGGGCGGGGATCTCCCTGTGGCCGAACGCCGTCCGGGCCCTGGAAGCGATCGGGCTGGGACGGGCCGTCCGGGACCTCGCCACCCTCCAGGGCCACTTCGGAGTACGCGATCCACGCGGGCGCTGGCTCATGCGCGCCCACTCGGCGACGTTCGCCGAACGGCACGACATGTCCGCGATCATGCTGCACCGTGCCCAGCTCCAGGCGATGCTGGCGCGCGCCCTTCCCGCCGGAATGGTGCTGACCGGCGCCCGGGTGCGCGCCGTGGAGCAGTCGCACGCCGGTGTCACGGCCGTCCTGGAGAACGGCGCGGGCGTCCGGGGAGACCTGCTCATCGGTGCGGACGGCGTCCGCAGCCGCGTACGTTCCGCCGCGTTCGGCACGGCGACGCGGCCGCGCTACGCCGGATACACCTCCTGGCGCGGTCTGGCGAACTACGACCTCGATGCGGCGGCGGCCGCCAGCGAGACCTGGGGAGCCGGTGACCGATTCGCCGCAATGCGCATGGCCGACGGCCGCACCTACTGGTACGCCACCGCCCCCGAACCCGAAGGCGGTCGTGCCGTCGACCAGAACGCCGAACGCGACCTCCTGCGTCGCCGCTTCGGCCACTGGCACCGTCCGATCCCGGGAATTCTGGAGGCAACGACCCAACTGATCCGCACCGACACTTACGAACTGCACCCCCCGCTATCGGGCTATGTCCAGGGCCGGGTCGCCCTGCTGGGAGATGCCGCCCACGCCATGGAACCGGCTCTGGGGCAAGGGGCCTGCCAGGCGCTGGAGGACGCCGTCGCACTGGGTGCCGCCCTCGCCACCGCACCGACGCTCGACCAAGGACTGTCCGCCTACAACGACGTGCGCCTTCCCCGCACGCAGCACATAACCAGGATGTCGCGCCGTTTCGGGCGTCCCGGCCGCCTCCGCCGGCAACCGGCCGTCGGGCTGCGCAATGCCCTGATGCGGCTGTTGCCACCCGCCGTCACCGTCCGCGCGCTCGACCCGATCGCACGCTGGGAACCCCCGTCGCTGCCTTACAGGGACTCGCCGCCCGAACGGAACACCTGACCGTCCCCAACGCCATCCCCGGGGGGCTTCATCCTGTCCGCCGGGCCGCCCGCGTCGCACGTCGCGCAACTCGCCGATTCCTGGAAGCCGACATCGTCGACGTCGCGGGGCCGGATGCCCACGTTTTACCTCGGGGCCCGCAGACCGGTCCGGGCTTGAGCTGGGTGCACGTCACCTCCGTTGTGGAGTGGCACTCCGATGCCGCTCGATGGAGAGCTGCGTGCCACCGGGAGCGGTAGAGATCAGGAGCTGCCCCACATGCTCTCCGATACCGCCGAACGCCCGTCACCATCGCCGTCCGCGTCCGGATCGGGGAAACCGGATCCTACGGTTCCATCTCACGCCGAATTTGGCAGAAACAACTCCCTCTGCCGCCGCGGCGCATCGGTGACCTGCGATCCCTCCGACTCCGCGTGCGTCACCATGCCCTCCTTGCACATCGGCCACTCGCTGCCCGAATGGACGGTTTCCAGCGCCGTGGTTCACCAGCGCCGCATGCCGCTCGAACCGCTTCACCCGCTTGGCCCGGCGCCAACCTCGCTGTCTCGGCAACTCGATCAGTCGCCGGGCCGGTGCCCGGCCGTCCGGGGCCGCCGATCGGTGGGCACGCCGCACGTGACGAGGGTTCATCGCAGGCGGCGGTAGATGATGGGCTGGGCCGCGATGCCGTTGGCCTTGAAGTTGGCCAGGACGAACCTCCGGAAGGTGGGGCGGAAGATCAGGCCGGGCAGGAATGCGCGCAGGGTGGGCCAGCTTGCGTGGTTGACGACGCCGTACTCGGCCGGTTCGCCGTCCAACGGCTGCATGAGGGCGGAGTTGGCCAGGCCGGTCTTGGCCTGGAACCATCCGGCGGTGTACTGCCAGACGTCCAGCAAGGTCTCGCCGTCGTCGGCGTAGAAGTAGTTGAACAGGAACGCGTCGTCGGGCCGGTGGTCGACGTCGCCGAGGCGGCGGGTGTCGCGCGCGGCGATGTGGTGCGTGCGGCGGGCCGCCGTGCCGAGGGCTTCGGCGAGCTCCTTGTAGTCGGGCTCGCCGCGCAGCGCCAGCGCGGCCGCGGGGTCGGTGGTGCGGGTGAGCACGACGACGTCGTAACGGGCCGGAGCGACGCCGCGGCGGCGCAGGAGCGCGCCGCCCTCGCCGGGAGGGCGCAGGATCGCGCGGAACACGGTGGCTTCTTCGACCTCGTCCCGGGCGGTCAGCCGCGCGGCCAGAGCGGTCAGGCGTTCGAGCAGAGCGCGGTGGGCGCGGCCGTGCGACGCGAACGGGCCGCGCCATGTGCCGACCTCGGCGGCCAGGAGCAGGTATCCGTTGTCATGGGGAGGGACGAGGCGTGCGGTGACGGCCAGTTGCTCGTTGACGATCTTCATGGGTCGTCCTCTCGGGGTGTCGGCGGCGCCATGGGCTGCACGGACGCGGCGCCGGGGCCGTATCAGTCGCCTTTGACCTGGGTGTTCTGGGCCGCGGCGATCTTCCACTCGCCGTCCTGCTTGGCCAGCACGTACAGCGGCCGGCCCTCGGGCACGCCGGGCAGCGCGCGGCCGTCCCGGTCGATCGGGCGCTGGTGGACGTTGACGGCGGCCACGTCGGGACGGACGAACAGGATGCGGACGACCTCGTAGGAGGCGGTCGAGTCCTTCATCGCCCCGGGCAGCACCTTGTGGGTGAACTCGCTGATCGTCTCCCAGCCCGACAGGCGCATGCCGTGGGCGGTGGTCCAGACGGGGTCGCGCCTGCTGAACAGCTCCATGAACGCCTCGGGCAGTTCGTTCTGCTGCGCGTGCTCGACCGCGGCCACCAGCGCGACGATCGCGTCGATGTCGGCCTGCCCGTCGGGGGAGGCGCCGAAGATCTCCATGCTCATTTTCCGCTCCTTGGTGTGCTCGGTGTCGTCAGGTGTTCGGAATGGGGGCCGTGCTCAGCGGTAGGAGCCGTCGCGCAGGTCGGCGACGGCGTCGGGGTGCCGGGGCCGCCAGTCCAGCTCTTGGCGTGCCCGCCGGCCGCCGACGGACTGGTCGAGCGCCAGGGCGTCGGCGAACAGCGCACCGAGTTCCTTTCGCGCCTGGTCCAGCGGCCAGACGCGCGGCCGGCCGGCGACCCCGGCGGCTCCGCCGGCGGCGGCGGCCAGTTCCCGCACCGGGACCGCCTCCTGGCTCACGCCGTGCCACAGCGTTCCGGCGGGCGCCTGCTCGACGACCCTGGCGAAAAGGTCGGCCAGGTCGTCGATGTGCACCATCGGCCAGCGCACCGCCGCGTCCGCGACGATCAGGGGCGCCGCGTGCTTGCGTGCCAGGTCGACCAGCAGTGCGGGGATACCGCCGCCGCGGCCGTGGACGATGCCGGGACGGACCACGGTGGCGCGGACGCCGTCCCGCGCGGTGGCGAGCACCTGACGTTCGATGCCGGGCCGGTATCCCACGATCGGGATCGGGTCGGCGGGCGTGTCCTCGTCGGCGGTCGACGCCCCGGTGGCGCCCAGAACCCAGACGCCGCTGGTGTAGACGAACGCGCGCCCGGTGCCGCGCAGCGGACCGGTCAACGCCGCGACGGCCGCGGCGTCGGCGGCGGCGTCACCGGTGGGCGTGGCCAGGTTGATCACCGCGTCGATGTCGGGAGTGACCGCCGCGGTGAGCGAGTCCGGGTCGGTCAGGTCGCCGATACGCCGCTCGTAGCGGTCGTCGGGCCGGTCGCCGCCGGGGCGGGCGAGTTCCACCACCTGGTGCCCTGCGGCCGACAGCCTTTCGGCGACGGCCGAACCCAGGTAACCGCGGGCTCCGACGATCAGGGTTCGCATGTCAGTCCTCCCTCGAAAATTTCGATGTCGAAACTTTAGACCGCAACCCACCCGATCGTCAAACTCTTCGACGTCGAACAGTTAGACTGTGCGTGAAACCGCTTCACCAGGGGAGGACGACCGTGACCGACTCGGCCCAGCAGGACGGCGTCGATGTGATCATCCGGGAGTGGCGGGCGGTGCGCCCCGATCTCGACTGCTCCCCCATGGCGGTCATCGGCCGCCTGTCCCGGGTGTCGCGGCTGCTCGAACGCGCGCTCAAGGACGAGTTCGCCCGGCACGGCCTCGAACCCTGGGAGTTCGACGTACTGGCGACACTGCTGCGCTCCGGCCCGCCCCACGTCCTCACCGCCGGAGAGCTGAGCAGTGCGGCCATGGTGAGCTCGGCGGCACTGACCAACCGGGTCGATCGGCTGCTGGAAAAGGGCCTGGTCGACCGCCAGGTGGACCCGGCGCACCGGCGCCGGGTCCTGATCTCCCTGTCCGAACAGGGCCTGCGCCTGGCCAACGAGGTCGTGGAACAGCACCTCGCCAATGAGCGTCGGCTCCTCGACGGCCTGGCCGCCGACGAACGCGATCAGCTCACCACGCTCCTCCGCCGTCTGCTCATCTCCCTTGGAGACGGCGGACGGCAGCCGGCCGAGGACTAACGGCTCGGGGCCGGTTCCGCCAGGCCGACCAGGCGGAACCGGCCCCCCGCTCCCGAAGGCGGTCTGCGGGCGGCGTTCATGCGGCGGCCTCGATGGCCCCGAACTCCTACGGCTGCGACGAGGAGCGAAGTAGTTGTTGAGACCGTCGCTTAGCCGGGTTTTTCCTGGCCGTGGATGGCGGGGCGGCCGATGCCGTGCTCGGTGACGAGGTCGGCGAGGGAGACCTCGCCTTCGGCGTAACGGCGGCGCGGCGGGAGGTCTGCCGCGTCGCGGACGCCTCCCACCCCCGTGCGGGGAATCGATCCGTGGCACGGCCCCGGTCGGTTCACGGGTGCGGTCGGGGCGGGCGGTAGTCCAGGCCGAGGGTGCCGACCAGGTCGCGGAGGGTCTCCTCGTAGATCGGGCCGGGGTCGGAGTAGACGAAGTCGAGCTGGTTGAGCACCTCCATGCACAGCAGCCCGTACAGCCTGATCCAGCACGACAGGGCGACGTAGAGGGCTTCGATGGGCAGGGCGCGCCCCAGGGCGGCGGCGTAGGCGCTCAGCTGCTCGCGTACGGAGGGGTCCAGGTCCGCGGGCGCGGGGACGGGGAAACGCCGGCGGGCCCACAGTTCCTCGATCTGCTGCAGGAAGACCAGTTCGAAGTCGCGTCCGGCCTGGTTGCGGGGCGTGTCGGGGCGGTGGCGGGCGGAGGCGGCGGCCGGGATGGGGCTGGCGAAGATCCAACCGAACTCGGCGGGGTGGGCGACGGCCCAGTCGCGCATGGCGCGGCAGGTGGCCAGCAGCCGGTCGGCGGTGCCGCCGGGGGCGTGGGCGTCGCGGGCGGCCTCCATCGCCGCGGTCAGCTCGCGCAGGAAGTCGGCGGTCACGGCCGCGACCAGGTCGTCGTGCGAGGCGAAGTAGTGGTAGAGCGCCGGTCCGCTCATGCCGATCTGGCGGGCGACGGCGTTGATCGTCACCGCCGCGGGCCCCTGGGTGATCAGCAGCCGTCGGGCGGCCTCGCGGATCTCGGCGAGTGTGGCCTGGCGGAGCTTCTCGCGCCGGCTGGTGGGTTGGGCGGCCATGCGGTCCTTTCTCGACGACGTTGACATCCTAGTGCCCCTATGCTTCCTTAGGGGCTCTAAAAGTTTCTAGAGCCTGTAAGGAGCTGCCCGTGAAATGGTCGCTGCTGGCCGCCTTGGTGACCGCGGTGTGGTGGGGCATGTCCCGCCGCGCCCGGCGGCGCGGCGCGCGGGGGGACTGAGATGCCCAAACGCACCCGCAACCCGCTCGTCGGCGCGTTCGCCAAGTACCGCCTGGACACCACCGTCGCCGACACCGGGATGGTCACGCCGACGATGCGGCGCATCCGCCTGGTCGCCGACCAGCCGATCGGCTTCCCCTACGTTCCCGGGCAGCACGTGCGGGTCGAGATCAACGACCCGCTGTCGGTGGCGGGGCTGCTGCGCCCCGGCGAGACACTGCGCACCTACACCATCTGGGAGTTCGATCCCGGCGAGCGCGCGATCGAGTTGCGCGCGCACCTGTACGACGGGGACGGCATCGGGCTGAGGTGGGCGCGCGCGGCCGCCGTGGGGGACCGGGTGCCGGTCTGGTGGCCGGAGGGCGACTTCTTCACCCGTCCGGCGCCGTTCCACCTGTTCGTCGGCGAGGAGACCGCGAGCGCGGCGTTCGGGCCGATGCTGCGGGCGCTGGAGCCGGCGGCGCGCGTGTACGGGGTGCTGGAGAGCGCGTACCCCGAGCACGACCTGCCGATGCCCGGCCCGCACCGGCTGCGCCGCGTGCACCGCCACGGCGCCCCGGCGGCCGGTTCGGCGGTGCTGCCGACGGCGGTGGCCGATCTGGACCTGCCCGCCGGCCAGGGCGCGGCCTACCTGGCGGGGGAGGCGCGCACCTGCCAGAAGATCCGCGACCACCTGGTCCGCGACCGCGGCTGGGACCGCCGCTCGATCAAGGTCAAGCCGTTCTGGGCCCCGGGCAAGCGCGGCCTGCACTGACCCGCGCAGACCACCGGGCGGCGGCCGGCACGGCGTTCCCGGCGAACGACACTTCCCGACCGAGAGGAAACAGATGCGAGCACTCATCGTCGGCGGCGGGATCGGCGGACTCGCCGCCGCGATCGCCCTGCACCGGTACGGCTGGCGGGTGCAGGTGCTGGAGCGGGCCGCCGAGTTCACCGAAGTCGGCGCCGGCCTGTCGATCCAGCCCAACGCGCTGCGCGCACTGGACGCGCTGGGGCTGGGCGACGAGGTCCGCGAGCGGGCCGTGACCGACGCCCCGGTCGGCACCCGGCGCGCCGACGGCACCTGGCTGATCCGCAACGACGTCGACCGGCTCACCCGCCGCTACGGCTTCTGGGCGACGCTGCACCGCGCCGACCTGCTCGACCTGCTGCACCGGGCGCTGCCGCCCCAGACGCTGCGGCCCGGCGTCCGGGTCCGTGAGGTGCGCCCGGACGGCACCGTGGTGCACAGCGGCGGGACCGGCACCGCCGACGTGGTGGTGGGCGCCGACGGCCTGCACAGCGCCACCCGGCGCTCCCTGTGGCCGGACGCGCCGGCGCCTCGCTACGCCGGTTACACCACCTTCCGGATGATCGCCGCCGCCCGTCCCGTCGAGGGCGCCGTGGAGAGCTGGGGGCGGGGCGACCGGTTCGGCTACGCCCCGCTGGCGGACGGACGGGTGTACTGCTACGCCATGGTCACCGGCCCGCCGGACGGCACCGGCGGGCTCACCGACCTGCGGCGCCGGTTCGCCGGGTGGCACAACCCCGTCCCCGCCCTGCTGGAGACGGTGGAGCCCGGCGCGGTGCTCCGGCACGACACCTACGAGCTGCCCGATCTGGACACCTACGCGACCGGCCGGGTCGCGCTGCTGGGCGACGCCGCCCACGCGATGACGCCGAACCTCGGCCAGGGCGCGGGCCAGGCGCTCGAAGACGCCGTGGTGCTGGCCCGAACCCTGGAGGCGGCCCGCACCGGCGACACCACGGTCGTCGAGGCCCTGCGCGCCTACGACCGCATCCGCCGGCCCCGCACCCAGATGATCGCCCGCCGCTCCCGGCAGCTCGGCGCGATGGCCGACCCGACCCGGCTCCCGCCGGCCGCCCGCGACGCGGCCCTGCGGATGGCGCCCGCCTCGGTTTTCGTCCGCTCCATGGACCCGGTCTTGAGCTGGACCGGATGACCCCCGCCGACCGTCGCCGGGCTGCGCGGGAGCCGCCGTCCAGCCGGGCTTGGCGTGCCGTCCGGGAGGAGAACCCGTCCGAGCCCGGAGCCGCCTGGACAAGGGTCGCTAGCCTGGGGCCGCGTGGATGCGATCAATGTGGCGACGGTCGACTATCACACGGCGGGACACGCGTTCCGGATCGCGGCCGAAGGGGTGCCGGACCTGCCCGGCGAGACCGTGCGGGCACGCCGCCGGGCGGTCCCGGCGGAGGCGGACCTCGTGCGGCGACTGCTGTGCCATGAACCGCGGGGGCACGCCGGAATGTACGGGTGCTTCCTCGTGCCGCCGGACGACGACGGAGCGCATCTCGGTGCGCTGTTCTGGCATCGGGACGGGTACTCGACCGCGTGCGGGCACGGCACCATCGCGCTCGGCGCCTGGGCGGTGGAGTCGGGCCGCGTACGGGCCGCCCCCGACGGGCTCACCGATGTGGTGATCGACGTTCCGTCCGGCCGGGTCACCGCCACGGTCCGGTGCGCGGCCGGGCGAGTGGAGTCGGTACGGTTCCGCAACGTCCCGGCGTACGTGCTGGCCCGCGCGGTGCCCGTACGCACCACCTACGGGGCGGCCAAGGCCGACGTGGCATACGGCGGCGCCGTCTACGCCTCGGTCCGGGCGGGCGACCTGGGCCTGACCGTCGCCTCCGCGGCGCTGCACGAGCTGGTCACGGCCGGCAGGGAGATCCAGCGAGAGCTCGCCGATACGGCCGACGTGTACGGGGTCACCTTGTACGACGAGCTGGGCGTGGACCACCAGCGCAGCGTGACGATCTTCGGAGACGGCCAGGTCGACCGTTCGCCGAGCGGGTCGGGCACCACCGCCCGGCTGGCCCTGCTCGACTCCGACGCCCCGGTGACGGACGCGTTCGTCCACGAATCGATCACCGGGGCCCGGCTCGTCGGCCGGGTCGTCGACCGAGGGCCGGAGGGCGTGACGGGCGAGATCGAAGGAATGGCGTACCGGACCGGCGAGCATCGATTCGTGCTCGATCCCCGCGACCCCATCGGCCCCGGATTCGCCATTGCCTGACCCGGCGCGGCCCGCACGACCGCGACCGCCCACATAGGGACCGTGTACGGACGCACATGACCTGTCGCGCGGTAGGCGCCCGCCCTCCCTCGGTAGAGGGTCGGCGTGGCCGGTAGACGCTGACGAGTCAGGCGGGAGATGCCACGTGGGCGGGCGGCGGGCGCGCTGGCGGCCGGCCGCTCCGCGGCAGCGGCGGGGCCGTCCGCCGCGCTCGTCCGGCCGCGCTCGTCCGGCCGCGGCCGCACGCGGGCCCGGCGCACCGGGGACGGCGGCGCCGGGCCGTGAGGCGATCACAGGAGGTTGCGGGGGCGGGGACGGCGGCGCAGGTAGTAGGCGATGGCCAGGACGACGACGACCGGCCCCCACACGCTGATTGGAGCGGTGCAGATCATCGCGAGCGCGTACCACCACCCGTTGTCGTAGGGGACGCTTTCAACGATGCCGAACACGGTGAGCCATTGACCGCCGCCGAACGGTACGGAACCGAACAGCGCGGTGAGGGTCAGCCCACCGAGCAGAGCGGGAATGACCGCTGCCAGCGGCCGGATGCGCTTGCCTCCGATGAAGGGGATCCGGGCGGGGGCGACCTCACCCCAGCCGCGCACCAGCCCGATGCACAGGAACGCGATCAGTTCCGACATCACGCTCAGCCCGAAGACGTACGGGATGCTCACCCACAAGCTCGGCAGGCCGCCCTCCTGCTGCTGCCCCATGTCGAAATGAAACGCGAACGGCAATCGCCACAGGCACGAGGGCAGCAGCAGCAACGGCATCGCATAGGCCAGCCGCATTGCCCAGCGCGGCACGGGCTGCTCGGTGTCGCCGATGGTCGGAGTGCTGGGGTGGACCATGCGGAGAAGCCTGTCGATCGCCATGGCCACGAGTCTCGGGCCCCAGGCCACCCCGGCTGATCACCCGTACAGGGCAATCGACTCCCGCGCACGGGTGATCACGGCCGTCGTCCGGGGATTCCACAGCCTCTGTCAAAACGACTGGGTGAACCAGTAGATGAGCCCGCCACCGAGCCCGCCGCCGATCGCCAGGCCGATGGCGTAGGCGGTGCCGCGGACGACCGAGACCATCGCCTCCTGGCCCAGCCACCGGCCCTTACGCGTGTACCAGCGACCCCGCGCCTGGCCCCGCGGGCGCCGCTCCTGCGACTCCACCGGCGCGCCGGCGAGCTGGGCCGTACCGCACTGCCGCTTCCGCCCGCGGGCGCCCCAGGCCCGGCGGGAACGGGAGATAGACATCTCTCCTCCAAGATCAATTTCTCGCGCCCCGCGTCCAACTCATTTCCGATTTGTGGCGAACAGCGAGGCGCATCTCTTCGAACGAATCACCAAGATCCTGGTAGGTTGATCGTTCTCTCCGGAAGCGGGGAACCGATATTTGGCTGCACTTTTTTCGCGGCCCCGCCTTCCCCGTCCCAGGGAAGCCGCTTCCACCCCCTGCGGGATGACCCGCAGGTCACAATGGTTCCCCGCCTCCCCCGGCCGGGGAGCCCCCACCAATAGGAAGAGAAGAAGGGTGCCACCCCCCGGTGTCCCAGCACAAAAAAGACATTCGGCGCATCAAGAGTGACATTCCGCAAGTCGTAAAGTTTGTCGAGTACCTGGACAAGTTGATTAAGTCCCGGACCTCGGACAACAAACTCTTCGCGGAAGCGGGCGTGGGGCACTCCAAGCTGCCCCACTATCTGGACGGCCGGGCCGTGCCGGACCGGCGCGTCCTGCAGCACTACGTCCTCAGGCCTTTGGGGAAGTTCCGTCCGGTGGAACCGGTGGAGCTGGCGACCCTGATGGAGCTGCACCGGGAAGCCTGCGAGGTCCAGCCGCCCAAGGAACCGACCCGGGACGACAAGATCACGTTCCTGGAGCAGGACCTGCAGCAGGCGCGGGAGGAACGCGACGCCCTCCGCAAGAGACTCGACGCCGCGCTCGCGCGAGGCGCGACCGCCGCCGAACAGGCAGCGCAGATGGCGCGCGTCATGGCGGGGCTGCGTGAACAGATCGACAGGCTGACCGAAAAGCAGGGCCGGCTGACGGCCGCGCTCGACTCCCTCAAAGAGGTCTCCCACTCCCAGGGACGGGCGATCGCCGAGTACGAGCGGAAGATCGCCGACCTGGAACAGGCGGTGAGCTGGCAGCTCAACACGCTCACTCGGCTGCGCCAGACCATCGACTTCCACGAGGCCGAGACACAGCGCCTCCGAGAGCACGCGCGATTCCTCCAGCAGGAGATCGACGCCCTGCACCGCGAGCGCGACGAGGACCGCCGACTGTGCATGAAGATCATCGCCCACCAGCACCACAAGCCCGTCGCGCAGGCCCTGCTCAAGGAAAACGACGAGCTGACCCACCGCCTCGCGCGCAGCGAGCAGACCATCGCCCAGCTCACCGAGACCAACGCGCATCTCACCGCGGAACTGGACCGGGTGAGCCTCGAACGCGACTTCCTGCGCTCAGCACACGCACCGGTCCCCCCAGGACCCCCGCCCACGTCGACGAACCCGGCGGCGCCGCTGCCCGCCCTCTACGCCGACGACCCGTACGCCATCGGCTACGACGACCCGCTCCCATACTTCGAGGACCCGCGCCCCGACCCGGTCCCGCTGTACGTGCGGCAGCACGAGGAACGCCGAGGCTCCCCGACCGAATGACCGCCGCGCACCCACCCGGCACCGCCTGGTTCCCCGAGCCGGGGAACCAGGCGCGCCGAACGCTTCGACGCGCCTCCCAGAACCACTCCACGAACCTCTACGTGCCGCTCACCAAGGCGAACACCCTCACTTCATGGGGTTCCCCGGTCTGGGGAAGTCGGTGGCAGCCTCTACCGCTAATCCCTGTGCCGATCCTCCTCACCGGACGATCTGGGCGTTGCCGTCAGGGTGACGCCTTCGGTGTCGGATTCGATCGTCCGGGGGCGGTCATGCTCCGCTCGCCGGGTCGACGCCCGACAGCTTGTCGGGGTTGAGGACGCCGAAGATCTCGTGGATGCGTCCGTCGCGGACGCCGAAGGCGATGAGCTGCCGCTGGCCGCCGATCACGGTCCAGATCGCGGGCTCGCCGTTGGCCTCGGTCAGGCGGGCCTCCTCCAGCGGATACCGGGACATCAGCCCCGCGACGAACGCCAGCACCTGGTCGCGGCCGACGACCGGGCGCAGCGCGGCGCGCACCTTGCCGCCGCCGTCGTTGTAGGCGACCGCGTCCTCGGCCAGCAGTTCGGCCAACGCCGTCAGGTCGCCGTTCTGCGCGGCGCTCAGGAAACGCTCGAGGAGCTCGGTGTGGTCGCCGGTGACCGGGGTGAACCGGCCGCGGCCCTCGGCCAGACGCCTTACCGCACGGCGGTGCCACTGCCGGCAGGTCGCGGACGGGCTGCCGAGGATCCCGGCGATCTGGTCGTAGGGCAGGTCGAAGGCCTCGCGCAGCACGAACACCGCGCGTTCGGGCGGCGACAGCCGCTCCATCATGTGCAGCGTCGCGTAAGAGAGCGTGTCGTGCAGTTCGGCGGTGTCCAGCGGGCCGAACGCCCGGACGTCCACCGGCTCGGGCAGCCACGGGCCGGTGTAGGACTCGCGGGACGCCCGCGCGGAGCGCAGCTGGTCGAGCGCGAGGCGGGTCACGATCGTCACCAGGAACGAGCGGGGCTCGCGGACCTGGTCCCGGTCGGTGCCGGTCCAGCGCAGGTAGGCCTCCTGCACCACGTCCTCGGCGTCCCACATGCTGCCCAGCAGCCGGTACGCCAGGCCGAGGAGGATTCGGCGGTACTCCTCGAAGGTCTCCACGGCATCGCTCACGTCGCGCTCCCCACTCCCCGCGTCCGGCGGCGGGCCCGCCACCGGGCCCGCCGATCGCGCCGCCACGACGATCACGCCGCCGCGGCGATTCCGCCACCCAGCTCGGCGGCGAAGCCCTCGGTCACCGACGCGTACCGCGGACGCCAGTCCAGCCGCAGCCGGGCCCGGGAGTTGTCGGCGCCCCGCAGCCGGGTCGTGAACGCCACGCCCCAGCCCCCGACGGCCATCCGCGCCAGCGCGGCCGGCGCCCTCTTCGGCGCCGGAGCGCCGAGGATCCCCGCGAGCCGGGGCAGCCATTCGCTCATCGGCGCGGGGTGGTCGTCGACGACGTTCAGCACGCCGGTGACGTCCGGCTTGTCGAGCGCCGCCGCCACGGCGGCCGCCACGTCGTCGGCGTGGGTGAAGGAGAACACCGCGTGCCCGCCGCCGACCAGCGGCACCTTCCCGGCCCGCACGCCGCGCACGAACGACCCGTCGGCGGCGTAGGCGGAGCCCGGCCCGTACAGGTGGCCGAGCCTCAGCACCAGCCCGTCCGCCCGCAGGGTCAGGCGTTCGAGCTCGACCAGGGCGTCCAGCACGGGGGCGAACTGCCGGGGCGTGCCCGTCCGCCACAGCGGGGCGTCCTCATCGGCCGGGCCCTCGCCCGGCTGGTAGGCGTAGGCCAGCCCCTGGCCGATGATCCGCGCCCCGTCCGCCGCGTCGATCAGGTTGGCGGTGCCCTCGGTGCGCAGCCGGTTCGTCGCCGCGAAGTCCCGCGCCAGCCTCTTCGGGTCGATCTCGGCGGGGATCGCGGTGAGCATGTTCACCACCGCGTCCGGCGCGGCCTGCCGCACCGCCGCGCGCAGCCCGTCCCGGTCCAGCGCGTCGGCGACCGCGACCCGCGCGCCCGCCGCCGTCAGCGCGGCGGTGTCGCCTCCCGGCCGGACCAGGCCCGTCACCTCGTGCCCCACGGCGGTCAGCAGCGGCACCAGCCGCCCGCCGATCACTCCGGTGGCTCCCGCGACGAGAACTCGCATGATCACTCCTTGTTCCGTCCCGGCGGCCGCGCCGGGATCACGTCGGTTACGGCAACCAGACGGGCCGGCCCTCCTCGATGTGACAGCGGGGACAGTGATCCACGACACAGTTCATCCCGCGCCGCAGCGCCTGGCCGGCGTCGGCGCCCACGCCGCTCAGTCGAGATCGCCGGCTCTGCCGAGCAGGTAGCGCCGCTCGACCTGGTTCGCGGTCAGGTCGGCCGCCCGGCGGTAGAGGTCGGCCGCCCGCGCGCCGTCGCCGGTCATCTGGAGCAGGTGGGCGCGGACCGCGTGCTCCCGTTGCCTGGTGAGCGGGTGCCGGTCCAGGTGGTGGCGCCGGTTGAGGTCGTCCAGGAGCGCCAGGCCGCGGGCCGGTCCGTGGGCGCGGGCCACCGCCACCACGCGGCCGAGCTGGACCGGTGCGGTGGGGGTGAGCCGTTCGAGCCACAGGTACAGCACGGCGATCTGGGCCCAGTCGGTCTCGTCGGGTGAGGACGCCGCGGCGTGCACGGCGGCGATCGCGGCCTGGAGCCGGTAGGGGCCCGTCCGGTCGCGGTCCCAGACGCCGTCGATGAGCGCGGTGCCCTCGTCGATCAGGTCGCGGTCCCACCGGGTGCGGTCCTGCTCGTCCAGGGGCACCAGGTCACCGCCGTCGGTGCGGGCGGTGCGCCTGGACTCGGTGAGCAGCATCAGCGCCAGCAGGCCGGCCGCCTCGGGGTCGTCGACGAGCGTGGCGTGGAGCATGCGGGTCAGCCGGATGGCCTCGCGGGTCAGGTCGACGCGGGCGAGCCGGTCGCCGGCGGTGGCGGTGTAACCCTCATTGAAGATCAGGTAGAGCACCCGCATCACGGCGGCCACACGGCCGTCGCGGTCGGCGTCGGTGGGCGGTGCGAAGCGGGCTCCGGCGCGGGCCAGCCGCTGTTTGGCGCGGCTGATCCGGGCGCCCATGGTGGGCTCGGTCGTCCCGTGGGCGCGGGCGATCTCGGCGGTGGTCAGGCCGCCGACGGCGCGCAGCGTGAGCGCCACCTGGGAGGTGGGGTCCAGCGCGGGATGGCAGCACAGCAGCAGCAGGGTCAGGCTGTCGTCGGTCTCGCGCACGGGGTCCGCCCGGCGGTCGGGTGCCCGCATGGCCAGTTCGGCCGCGCCGACCTCCTGCTCGCGGCGGTGGCGGGCCTGGTCGGAGCGGAGCAGGTCGACCATGCGCCGGTACCCGACGCGGACGAGCCAGCCGCGCGGGTTCTCCGGGACGCCCTCGGCCGGCCAGGTCCGGCTGGCGGTCAGCAGCGCCTCCTGCACCGCGTCCTCGGCGATGTCGAACCGGCCGAAGCGGCGGACCAGCGCGCCGAGCACCTGCGGCGCCTCGGCGCGCAGCAGGTCCTCGAGCTCGCGGTTCACGCCGCGAAGTCCTCGCCCATGATCGGGCGGATCTCGATCGGTTCGCCGAGCGCCTCGACGATGCGCGCGGCGATCTCGACGGCGCGCTCCCTGCCGGCCACGTCGATCACGGCGAAGCTGGCCAGGACCTCCTTGAGCTCGGCGAAGGGGCCGTCGGTGGCGACCACCCTGTCACCGTCGCGGTGGACGGTGGTGCTGACCGCCGGGTGTCCCAGGCCCTCGCTGGTGACGAACTCGCCGGAGTCGATCAGCTCCCGCTCCAGCTTCTGGTACGTCGCGAAAGCGGCCAGCGCCTCCTCGGAGGGGACGTCGGCGGTGGCGGCGTCCCACGCGGCGGCCGGAGTGTAGGCGAGCAGCAGGTATTTCATGGTGAATCCTCTTATCGATCGTCGCAGGCTACGTTAAGGCGGCCTCAGGCGGCGCGCCGCAGCGCCACCGCGAGGACGGTCGTCCAGGTGAAGGCGACCAGGCCGTTCACGGCGATCTGGACGCTCATGTGGTCGGGCGACATCGGCACCAGCAGCACCAGCGCGGCGGCGCCGCTCAGCACGGCGGGCCGCGCCGCCCGGCGGCGGGCGCACCGGACGGTCATCACGACGGCCGCGATGGCCAGCGCGGTGAAGGCCACGGCGGCGGCGGCCGAGTGCGCGACGCCGTGCCAGGACATCTGCGCGACCGGCCCCTCGGGGGTGCCGGCCGGGAAGCCGTTCTCGGGGTCCATGGGGAAGACCCCGGCCGCCACCAGCCCGGCGCCGAAGACGCCCACCAGGATCGGCAGCGCCCGCCGCCCGGCCCCTTCGGTGAGCGTGCGCCCGGCGCCGACGGCCAGCGCGAGCGCGCCCGTCCCCGCGAGGACGAACGTGAGGATCTGGATCCACCCCAGGTCGCCGATGGACAACTGGCTGATGGGGTGCCGGGTGATGTCGAACCCCTCCCGGGTGAGCGTCTGCGTGATCGCCGAGGCGAAGAAGAGCGGCCCGGCCAGCGCTCCGGCCAGCCGCAGGCGCCCGGACGTCCGAGCGGTCCTGCGGACGGGAGCGGCGGTGGCGGCGGCGGTCATGACGTCCTCCCTTGTCGGTGTGTTCTCGCTCGCTACCTCGGACCCGGATCGGGGTTTTTGACGCGGAATGGATGTGATTCAGGTCACAGCGGTCCGGTGTCAAAGCCCGGCAGGGGGCTCCGAGGTACCGGTGAGCAACCACAGAGGAGGACGACATGATCGAGACCCAGCAGCCGAGCCCCGAGCTGAAGGCCCTGGACCGCCTGGTCGGCACCTGGAGGGTCACCGGCGGCGCGGAGGGGACCGTGCGCTACGAGTGGATGCCCGGCCGGTTCTTCCTGGTCCAGCACGTCGAGCTCACCCAGTTCGGCGAGCCGGTCACCGGCATGGAGGTCATCGGCAACCTGCGCCCGTTCGGTGAGCCGGCCGGGACGGACGTGGTGTCGCGGTACTACGACTCGGTGGGCAACACCTTCGACTACGTCTACGAACTGGAGGGCGACAGGCTGACCATCTGGGCCGGGGCCAAGGGCAGCCCCGCCTACTTCCAGGGCACCTTCGACGCCGACGACACCACGCTCACCGGTGAGTGGGTCTACCCCGGCGGCGGCGGGTACGCCTCCACCTCGACCCGCCTCTGACCGAGGAACCGGCCTCCCGCCCGTCCCGGAGAACACGCGGTGGCGGCGAACCGTTCCGAACGGCTCGCCGCCACCCGCCCGCCCGGCCGGCAGCGGCCACGCGGGCCTTCGGAGAAGGCGGTCAGCGGCTGGGGTCGCGGTTGAACAGCCTCATCGACCAGAGGAACCCGACCAGCGTGATGCCCACGGACCAGGCGACGGTCTGGTAGGCGGCACCGTCACCCGCATCCTGCGCCGCCACCACATCCCCGTCCTGGCCGCCTGCGACCCCCTCACCGGGCAGCAGATCCGCGCGACCCGCATGAGCCCGCGCCGCTACGAACACCCCGAACCCGGCGCGATGATCCACCTGGACGTCAAGAAACTCGGCCGCATCCCCGACGGCGGCGGCTGGCGCGTCCACGGCCGCAGCGAGCACGTGCGGAGCCGCGGCATCGGCTACGACTTCGTCCACACGCCATCGACGACCACTCCCGGCTCGCCTACGCCGAGGTCCTGCCCGACGAGAAGGGCACCACCAGCGCCGCCTTCCTCACCCGCGCCGCCGCCTGCTTCGCTGCCCACGGCATCACCCGCATCGAGCGGGTGCTGACCGACAACGCCAAGAACTACCGGACCAGCCGCGCCTTCCGCCGCGCGTGCGCCGAGCTCGGCGCACGGCGGAAGTCACCCGGCCCCGGTGCCCGTGGACCAACGGAAAGGCCGAACGCCTCAACCGCACCCTGGCCACCGAGTGGGCCTACCGGCAGCCCTACACCAGCAACGACCAGCGCACACAGGCCCTTGACGCCTGGCTCGAGCACGACAACACCAGGCGCCCCCACTCGGCCCTGGGCGGCAAGCCACCCATCACCCGACTGTCACCAAGATCATGACCGAGTACACCTATAGGCGCATGCGGCGCCGCCGCCAGGTCCTGCTTGGCGTCCATGCTCTCGCCGGGTTGGCAGGGTCCGCCCGTCCCGCCGTCTGCGGGTTCGCCGGCGCGACCGGGTGCGGTGTTACCGGACGTCCTGCGACGCCTGCTGATCGCGTGCGGGGATGAGAGTGAAGGCGTGGTACATCGTCGGCACCCCTTCCCAGGTGCGGATGAGGTGGATCTCGGCGTCCCGGTTGAGGACGTAATCGGAGGTGCCCATCGCGTAGTCGGTACCGTGCTGGACCAGCGCGCGCACCGGCGGCTGCCCCGCGACGTCGGCGACACCGGGGATGCGGGTGGGCACCCACAGTTGAGTGCTGGTGCGGGCGGAGGTCCGTGTGCGCTGAAGCACCACCTTGGCCTCGGGTTTCATCGTGCCGTCGGGGTTCACCCAGTCGTTGTGGACGCCGACGTATTTCTCGTGGGGCAGTGATCGGATGCGGTAGGCGCCGGGGACGTCGGAGTCCGACTCGAACCGCCACCGCACCGACGCCGGCTTGCCGCCCTTCTTCCAGATGGGGTCGGCGTAGAAGGACTGCACCTCGTCGATGTCGTTGTCTTCGTCGTCGACGACTCCATCGGGCATGAGGTAGGCGTTGACCAGCGTTTGCACGATCATCACGTCGCCCGCCGGGACCGGAGTGAAGCCGGGCTCGGCCGCGCCTGCGGGGCCGCCCTCGCCAATGTGCTCGTTCACGTG
Organism: Actinomadura sediminis; assembly: GCF_042675525.1. NCBI lineage: Bacteria > Bacillati > Actinomycetota > Actinomycetes > Streptosporangiales > Thermomonosporaceae > Actinomadura > Actinomadura sediminis. The sequence continues at coordinate 85,247 of NZ_JBHTJA010000010.1, read as the reverse complement.
TTTCTCCTGGGGGATTGGAAGTCTGCAAAGGAGTCCGTTCCCTGCACAGTGCGATCAAGTGGTCACTTTAAGTAGATAGTTGAGGGAGCAGGTGCAGAGTTCGCTTCCCGGCAGGTAACGCGGTTGCGCCTTCCGTGACGTTCGCCGGCAACAGCGGGCATCGGACATGGGCGGCTATCCGCCCGCCGCATCACCCGCCACCTGCTGCACCCGCTCACGAACAGAGCAACAGGCCCTCACCGCCCTCGACAACCTTCGTCCAGGCCCTCGGCCTATCAGGAAATGATCCACAAGGGATCGGGCGGCTTAACCGAACAATCTCGAAGAAGCTTTCCTGGGTCGGGACTCATAGGTTGAGGGAAACCTCTGCTTCGTCCGCTGCTTCGGCGGCGGCCGCCGCACCGGCCTGAAAGGGAATGTGCCATGGCAGGCAGTAGCGTCCAGGCTGGCCGGCTCGCCCCGCTCAACGCCCGAGGCCACAAGGCCGCGGTCATGATCTTCATGGTGATCGTGGTGGCGCACTGGGGCGAGCACGTGGTGCAGGCGGTCCAGATATGGGTTCTGGGCTGGCCGGTCCCCGAAGCCCGAGGCATTCTGGGAATGCCGTTCCCCTGGTTGATCGAATCAGAGTGGCTCCACTACGGGTACGCACTGGTGATGCTGATCGGCCTGTTCGTCCTGCGCCCGGGATTCACCGGCCGGTCCCGAAACTGGTGGACGCTCGCTCTGGCGATCCAGGCGTGGCACCACGTCGAGCACCTGATCCTGCTGATCCAGGCCATCAGCGACTCCAACCTGGGCGGACGGGCCGCCCCGACCAGCATCATCCAATTGCTCGTCCCCCGGGTCGAGCTCCACCTCTTCTACAACGCGATCGTCACCGCACCCATGATCGTGGCGATGCTGGTCCACCGGCGTCCGCGCCCGGACGAGCGCGCCGAAATGGCCTGCACCTGCGCGGCCGCACCGGAGTTGAGAGAGCGGCCGGTCGGCGCATGACGCCGCGCCCGTCCGCCTTCGATGTCATGCTCTGCATCGTCGGCGCCCTACTCCTGGCCATGCTGCTTCCCGGACTCCCCCAGGTGATCCGGGCGGCGCGGCCGGACGTCGGCGTCCACGGGACGTTCGTCGCGCAGAGCCGGAACTGCATCACCCATCCCGGACACACCGCCTGCACGTGGCGGGGCCGCTTCCGGTCCGACGACGGGACGATCGACCGGCACGACGTCTACCTCTACGGGGACGGCCCCGGGCTGCGCACGGGCACCCGGGCGAAGGCCAGGGACATCGGCCGCGCGGGGCACGTCTACCTCATGGCCGGCAGCCGCGAATGGGTGCTCTCGGCACTCCTCGCCATCGGGGCGCTCGCCCTCATCCGTCGCGGCGCCCGTCCACTGTGGGCCGCCTTCCTCTCCCCCGCCGGTCGCCGCCGACGACGGGCCGGCACCAGGCCCGACGAGAGGATCCGTACGCCCGCTCGCGCGCCGGACGGCACCGACTCACCTTGGGACGCCCGCCCAGGCGCAGACGCATGAGCCAGCGGATGCAGTGGACGTGAACAGCGAAATGCCGCTGCTGTCCGGACCGGGACTGCTCGTCCCGCCCCGCTGCGCTGACCGCTCGGGGCCTGCCTCCTGAACGCCTTCGGCCGTTGGGCAGACGGCCCACAGCAGGAGAGCGGCGAGCCGTCGTTCTTCTGGGCCCGTGTACTGCGCGACGAGCTCGATTTCGAACTGTGGTGGCTGAATGAGCGCTCGGTGGGCGCGGCCCGCCGAGGTTGAAGACCTGCGAACGCAAGGCCAGTGCGATTCAGTTGTCCCCGATGGACGCGGTGCCGGAGCCGTTCAATTTGCGCCGGCTGAGGCCGCGTTCCGTGCCCGGTGGGGCGTGTGACGTCGATGGGCATGTTCGCCGAGACCGCTCTGCGGACGAGTTGACGGTCTGTCCCTCAACCCGACCGGGGGTTCGTCACTGCGGGTCCGCGCCGCCGTTGACGTCCCGGCATCCCTGGCCGTACCCGGCCTAAGGGCATCATCGGCAAGGCGGAGCTTTTGTTGTGGGCCGCCCCGGTGCAGGCATGTCAGCCGCCCAGCTTCGCGACCAGCGAGCGCAGATGAGGCGTTGCGGCGTTCTCATGGCCGCGCTTTTGCCACGCTGCAATGTGTTCGCTGACCAGTTCGATGAGGCTCGCGCGCTCGTCGTCGCTGAGCTCGACCGTGGTCGTGGTGTCGGTCCGGCGATCGTAAGCGGTGAAGAGGATGTCTCCGACTGCCTGTTCGGCCACGGGAGGCTTGCGGTTGCGCTGGGCATGCCAATCGGCACTGTTGTTGACGACGCCCCAACCGTGCAGGGCTTCGTAGTTGGTGAGTTCGAGCCTCATGGGGCCGGTGCCTCTCGGTGCAAGGGTATGGCCACACCTTACGCACGCACCGTACGCAGGTGCGGCCACGTCGGCCGGCCGGCGACATGCCCACCACCGGCCGCGAACGGCTACCGATCCAGGCCCTGCGGGCCAGGCCGACGAACTCACAAAGCGATCGGCGCTTCTCGTCGCCTTGCCTCCTTCCACGGGCCGACGTCCCACGCCGATGGTTTGCCGCGGTGGCGCCCATGCCACCACCGCGGCGACGGAATGGTTGTGGCACCGATGTCCCTCGGCGGCCGCCGAAAACGCGCGTCGGCGGGCCGGGCCCACCGAGCGGCGGCCCGCGTACGCGCCGGATCTCGGCTGTGACGCGGCGGGCCGGACCCGCCCGAGGCCATCACCATCGGCGAGCAGCCGAGAAGCCATTTCGATCGCTCCGGGACAACGCCCGGTCGATCGGCGCGCTCGGGGTTTCCGCGTAGATGCGCCGACGGGCAGGGCCGCTTTCGCGGTCCTGCCCGTCGGCGGTCTGTTCTCGGTGCGCGTCGGCTAGAGCGCGCGGACCATGTCGGCCTGCATGCCCTTGGGGCCGCGGCTGGAGGTGTACTCCACCTGCTGGGCCTCTTCGAGGGTGCGGAAGCCGTCGCTGTCGATCACCGACTGATGGACGAAGATGTCGGCGGAGCCGTCATCGGGGGCGATGAACCCGAATCCCTTGTCGGGGTTGAACCACTTCACGGTTCCCTGAGTCATTTGGTGTCCTTCCTTTGGGCGACGGACCACGCGGCCGCGTGATCCGGGCTGCCGGCCGTACGCCCGTCTGGAGTGGCCCCCAAATGACGAAACGCCCGCTGCCGGAACTCCGTTGCCGGAACCCTGCGGGCGTTTCCACGTTCGCAAAACTCGACTACAACCATTGCTTCGCACCATACACGACGACCCGCGCCGCGCCCGCGCCCGCCGCGCCAAGGCCCGCAAGTCCGGGCACCGGTTCGCCGAGTCCCGGAGGCGATGACCGGGGTGCCCGCGCTCGTGCGCGACACCGGTCCCCCGGGCGGCGACTCGCGGCAGGACGACTTCGAGGCGGCCGACCGCAACGAGGACCGGGACGAGCGGGACGACACCACGAATCCGGTTTCTTCCGGACGGACGTCGGAGCCCGGCGGGTTCGGCCGGTCATCGCGACTGCTCGTCGCTCGTCCGGCAGGCGTACAAGAGGCCGGGTTCTCCCTGTCGCGCACGGTCTGGCGAGCAGGTTCACCAAGGACGCCCGGTCACGCACGGCCAGACGGACCCGGCGACGTGCTGTCCACTGCGGGCGCCCGTCCACGCGCCCCGCACCGGGACGTCACCGAGGTCGGGAGGGTCGCGGACCGGCACGGGAAGCCTGCCTCCGGCCGCCGGATCGGGGACTGAACCGGTGCGGACGGCGGGGACGAGCGCGGCGGGCGACCGCGCGTGCTCAGCGCGTGGCGGGCGACGCTGGGGCCTGACCCCCCGGTCGCGTAATCCACAGCCTGTGAACGATGCGGCGCGCCTTGCCCCATGGGGCGCCGGAAACGTGTACGGTCCCGTTAGGCCGCTGCGGACGCCCCCCAGGCGCCCCGCAAAAAGCCCCAGAAACCAGCGACGGCGGCTCGCCGGGCATCGGATGGGCCTCCGATGGCCAGCGACACGCCGCCGCTGCTGGCGAGATCGAACTGACTGGCAGGAAAGCTCGATCTCGGCTCGCCCCATCGGTCCCAACCAACCGAGGAGGCTGTCATGAGGGTACCTCCTACACGGAGCCCACGGACGGCAGACACGCCCGTTGAAGCCACGCGCCCGGAAACGGGCGGGCAGGCTCCGGGGTCGCACGCACCGTCCCCGCACGCTCTCCGTCCAGGCCGCCGTCCGGCGCGCCTGCCCGGCGGCACGCCCTCCGCCCCTGCGGAGGTGCCCCTGGAATAAACGAAAGCGCCCCAGAGGGGCGCTTCGCTTGATAAAACCAAACGGTCTTGGGCCTCTTCGCTCCGGATGACGGCCAATCCTCTGGACGAATCGACCCGAGACCGCAGTGCCGACACCTGACAGTGCCCGACGTGTGGACCTGATAAGAGCCCAGCGTCCTGTCAAGTGCCCGACGTATGGAGCCCGACAATAGCACGTAGTCGTCAGGTCGGCCTAGCACGCACCGGTACCGGAAGCGAACAGGCCGCCCTGCAGCCCCCTGTTTCCGCAGGTCTACCCGGTGATGAGCGGGTGACACGCGGATCGCTTTCCCGTGTCCCGGGCGCGGATGCCGCCGCGCGGGCGTGGGCGCGCATCACCGTGCCGTTCATCGCGCAGCGTCCGTTGATGCGCCGTTCCCCGGACGGCGGCCGGTCGTTCCCGCGATGCTCGCGTTCCGGTTACCGGTACGAGGTCGAGATCCAGGCGGGTTTGCCGAACCGGCCCACGACCGTCCCGACGGCCGATGCGGAGACCGCCAAGAGCCGCCTGCTGGTCCTGGACCTGGACGCCTCGCGCGTCCCGCCGGAGGGGGCGGCGGACCGTCCGGCGTACATCGCCGGCGCCGCGGCGCGGATCGCGGAGCTGATCGGTGAGTGCGGCGGGCGCTGCCTGGTCGATGTGAGCCCGTCGGGGGGGCGGCACGTGTACGTGCTGTGGGCGCAGCCGATCCGTTTCTTCGAGCTGACCGCTCTGGCGCGGGCGTTCGCGGTGCGGTTCCCCGTGGTGGACCCCTCGCCGATGGAGAGCCTGCACGGGCAGATCCGCGGGCCGGGCTCGCCGCACAAGAGCCTCGGCGGCCGGCTGACCGGCTTCATGGAGCTGACGTGCGGCGTGGAGGAGGCCGAGGCGATCTGCGCGCGGCCGTGCGGATCGCCGGTGTGGGACGCGCTGCTGGTCGAGCTGGCCGCCGAGCTCGACGTCGTCGCGTCCCGGGCGTCGGGCCCGGGCGGTGTGGCGGAGGCCCGGCACCCGGACGCGCCGGACGCCGCCCCGGGCGTCGAGCTCGACCTCGAGGGGCGGCCGTACCGGCTGCGGCTGGGGGGGCGCGGGGAGCTGCGCGACGACCTGGAGCGCACCGCGCGCACCGGGCGCTGGGACGCCGCCCGCTACCGGACCAGCTCGGAGGCGCGCCAGGCGATCCTCGCGAGCGCCGCGGCACGCGGGTGGCGGCTCCAGCACGTCCGTGAGCGCCTGTCCCGCGACTGGTCGGCCATCGCCGGCTGGTGGCGGGACGACGCACTCCTCGACACCGAGTGGGCGAAGGCCGTCGCCTTCACCACCGAACCCGGCCAGCGACCCTCTGCCCCTCCGAAAGTGGGGACAGCCGTCCAGAGGCGCAACACCAGTGAGCTCAACCTCACGCGGGGGGAGAGGGCAGCCTGGGGGGGTCCGGCGGCGCCGCGACCGCGAGCGAGCCTCGAGACAGAACGAGCCACCGATCTTTACGATGTAAGGCAGAAGGGCAATCCCTGGAACATCGACGTGCGGCCCGAACCGTGGACCCTGACGGCCTACCAGGAGATCCGCACCTGGCAGAACGCCATGCGCATCGTGGAGCGGCTCCTGGAGCTGGAGTGGGGGAACCGGGCCCTGACCTACCGGGCGATCCTGCGCGCGATCGGTGCGGCCGCGCAGATGACGGGACGCACCGAGATCGAGTTCGGCACGCGCCAGCTGGCGTACATGGCCGCGGTCGACCACACCACGGTCAGCCGTGCCCTGCACGACCTGAGCCGGGGCCCCTACGCCCTGATCGACCACGTCCGCGACGCCCAGGGCGTCCGAGCCGACCTCTACCAGCTCGTCATTCCCGACCCCATCCTCTCCCAGGCAGCCGGCCGGGCGTGGCGTCCCGGCCGCATCGAGGCGATCCACCCGGCCTTCCGCCCGCTGACGCGCGGCGCCGCGTTCGCCTACGAGGCGCTGACGTCCGCGGAGATCGCGGCCCCCGACCTCGCGGCGGCGGCGCTCCTCCCCCGCAGCACCGCCTACCAGGCCCTCGCCGAACTCGCCGCCCACGGACTCGCCGAACGCGGCCCCAACGGCGGCTGGCGGCGCGGCACCGCCGACCTCGACCAGATCGCGAAGCGGAACAAGGGCCGGGCGGACGCGGAGGCGCAACTGGCCGGCCACCGCGCCGACCGCGCCGAGTGGCACGCCTTCCTCGGCATCACCGCCCAGGGCCAGGCACGACCTCTCTCCTCCGCTCGATGGCCCGTCCCGCCGCCGGTCCCCCGCCCCCTCACCGAGCGAGACCTCGCCCCGCCCCCCGACGTCGAGACCGTCTTGGCCGAACTCGCCTCGAGCCGGGCAACGCCCACGTGGTCCCAGCTCCCTGCCGACGTCCGCGCCACGATCCGGATCGATCAGATCGTCCTGGCCGCCGACCAGCAGACCCCCGCTGAACAGGCCGAGAACGAGAGAGAACTCATCGCCCTGCGCCTGGCGGACGAAGCCGCCCGCGGCCGGTTAGGCACCCGGGAGGCCAGCGAGCCGACAGAGAGCACGGCCACGGCCGTCCGGGAGGAGCGCCGACTCGGCGGACGGCCGGACGCCGCTCGACGCGGCCGTCCCCGGCCGCCCGGCGAGGGCCCGGCAGCCGAGGGGGAACCCAGAGACGCCGCGACCGAAGACAGCGCGGCGCCCCTGGAGGCGGACGTCCCCCGAAGTCGCGGCGGCTGACCCGCTCAGCGCATATCCGCGCCTTCATTGTTCGGTGCAGGGCTCGGTGGCCGCACCTCCCGGTGGCTACTCATGGTGGTTCATTGATTACGCTGTGCTTTGAGGGTGTGTAGGTGAGAGCGTGCGGTCGTCTCTGGCGACGGTGGCGCACAAGGAGGCGGGGATGCGGCCGGATTCGTCGTTGTGCGTCGGGGCGGTGGTACCGCGGACCGGGAGGCTGGCGCGGCTGGGCGATCCGCTGTCGTTCGTGATCGACATGCTGGCGCCCCGCCTGACCGAGGTCCGCAACACCCGCCGCCACCCGCTGCGGTTCGCGACCCGGGACAGCCGCTCCGACCCCGTCCACGCCGCCCAGGCCGTGAGGGAACTGGTCGAACACGACCGGGCCGACGTGGTGATCACGATGGCCGGCACCAAGGTGCTGCCCGCGGTGGCCGGCGCCTGCGAGGCACTCGGCGTGCCGTGCGTCTCGACCACCTTCCCCTGGCAGGCGTATGTGTACTCGCGTGCCGACGACATCGATCACCGGTTCGACTGGACGTACCATTTCGCCTGGGGACTGGACGACATCGCCGCCGTGTTCGCCGACATCTGGGAACGGCTCGACGACACGCCGGCGGTCGGCTGCCTATGGAACGACGACCTGCAGGGGCGGCTGCTGCGTCACGACCGCCACGGATTCGCCCCGGCCGCGGCCCGCCGCGGGCACACCCTGACCGACCCCGGTGGCTACCGGGAGCCCGCCGCCGACTTCACCCCCCACATCCGGCACCTGCGCCGTCACGGCGCGACCGTCGTCACCAGCGCCGCGACCGCCGCCGACCTGGCACTCTTCCACCGCCAGGCCCGCGAAGCGGGGTACCTGCCACGCCTCATCACGTGCTCGCGCTGGCTGACCTACCCCCATATCGACCCGCATGACGGTCCCGCCCGGGGAAGGCACGAGCTCGCCGACGCCCGCGTGGCCACGCTGGTGTACTGGACGCCCTCGCACCCCCACCGGTCGTCCCTCGACGGCTCCACCGCCGACGAGCTGGCCGCCGCCTACCAGCAGGGCACGGGAAAACCGTGGCTGCAGCCGCTCGGGCTGGCCCACGCCCTCGTCGAGGTCGCCCACCACGCCCTCACCCACGCCGACGACCCCGCCGACCGCCGCGCCGTCGCCCGGGCGATCGGCCGGACGCGCCTGGACACCATCGCCGGACCCCTGGACTGGACGTCGGGTCCCACACCCAACATCGCCCTCATCCCCCTGGTCGGCGGCCAATGGCACCCCACCCGCGACGGGCACCGACTCGCCGTCGTCACCAACAGCGCCGCACCGGACGTCCCCGTCACCGCGGACGTGGCACCGACAAGCTGACACCGGCGCCCCCGGACACGCACGGAGCGATCACGGGCGACGAGCGTCCAGCCGCGACCGCCGGTCGGCGCACCGTGCAGCCGGGCGGAATCGGCACGCCGCCGCGCGTCCCCAAGCCCACAAGGTGAAAGGCGTACGGAAGGCCCGGCGGGGCCGCCTGCTCCTGTCGTAGACGGCCCGGCGGGATCAGCTCGGCGCGTCCTGGGTCAGATGTTGTTGAGGCAGCGGTTCTGCAGAACCTTCTGGGGGTCGATGACGTCGTTCCACGGCACGTCGGGCTTCCACATCTCCAGGTCCCAGGTCTCCCCGCCGAGGTGCCCCTTGATCGGGATGTCGTAGGCGTACAGCGCATGGCACCAGAGCTGCTTGGCGATCGTGTTCACCTGGGTCTGCGTCATGTCGACCGGGTAGGGCGTCCCGGTCCAGACCTGCTGCCAGAGCTCGTCGAAGTCGCTGTCCGCGTCCTCGAAGCCGGCGTCGGTCGGCGACACGTGGACCGACCGCTTGCCGGTGGCGAAGTTCTTGTAGACCTCGGTCCGGTCGATCCACGTCGTGTTCGGGTAGCCGGTGTAGCCCACGCATTCGGACGCGCAGGTCTCGTAGGAATCCGACCGTCCCGGGCTCCAGACGATCCGCTGGCCCTTCTCGAAGAGCTGGCCGACGCCCGAACCGTTCGGGGACCCGCCGACGTTCGGCATCGACATCTCGTCGGAGACCGGGTAGCCGAACCCGCCGCCCTCCCAGCCGTACTGCCCCCAGAGTTCGCCGATCCGGCCCAGCACTGCGTGAGCGCCGTTGGTCTTGGTCGGGTGCCAGTAGAAGGTCCCGCCCTCGAACTGCTGCCGTCGGCCCTGGCCGTCGGGGTTGACCAGCTCGTCATCGGCGGGGAAACCCAGCTTCCCCGCCTCCCAGCCGGACGCGGCCCACTTGTCGCGGATCGCGCCCCAGACGGGATGCGCGCCCGTCTGGGGACTCCAGTAGATCGAGCCGCCCTGGAAGTGGGTGAAGTACCCGCGGCCGTTCGGTGTGGCGCGCTCCTCGGTCGTGGGGCAGCCCAGCGGCGAGTTGACGCCGCCCATGCTCTGGTACTTCGCCAGGATCTCGCCTTTGACCACGTGCCCGCAGATCGTCTCGTCGGCGGCGGCCGGAGCCGCCTGAACGATGAGACCCGTGAGCGCCCCGGCCAGGAGCAAGGCGACCTTGGGCTTTCTCAGCATGCGCGCTCTCCCTGAAGTCAAATAGACACTGCCGTTTTTTTGTTTGGACGGTATCAGGTTCGCCCTCGGATTGGTCCCGCCGAGACGAGGTAGAAGGGGTGCGGCACTGGCGACCTCGCGTCATCAGTGACGTCTATTCGCGGCTGGTGTGCCGCTGACTGGTACGGCGGCGTCGGGGAAGGCAGGGAGCAGGCCGGGCAGCGGTTGTAGTCCGCGGTCTCCCGGCGGCCGTGTTCGCAGTCCTCGCGGTGCTCCTGGTGCTCGCGCATCTCCCGCTCGATGGCGGCGTCGATCGCGTTCCCGTGGGCGAGTTCGGCGCAGTAGCAGCCGCCGCAGGTCGTGCAGGTCTCGCACCCGCCGCACAGCGCGCGCAGGTGATGGCCGCATGCGGCGGCGGCCGCCAGTTCTGGCCCATCCAGACGACCGAACGGAACTGGCGGTGATCGATGACCTGTGCGACAGCGCGGGGCGGCCCCGCGAAGCGAGCTCATCGCCGCCGCTGTCGAGGCCGTCCCGTTGCCGCGATCACGTCGACGACCCTGAGAGCAGGGGCCCTTCGTTCTCGGTTCGCGGACTGTGTGGCAGTGAGCGCACTTGGCCATTGCCGAGATGAGCGCGGCGATACTCGCCGGGCGTCATGCCGAAGGCAGTGCGGAAGACGCGGGTGAAGTGGGCGCGGTCGGTGAATCCCCAGCAGGCGGCGATGGCAGACACAGGGCGCCCGGCCAGGCGGGGATCGGACAGATCGCGGCGACAGCGCTGCAAACGTTGTTGCCGGATCCACGTGGCCACGGTCGCTTCCTCAGATTCGAAGAGTTTGTGCAGGTAGCGGACCGAGATGCGATGGGCAGCGGCAATGCTGTTCGGGCTAAGGGCGGGGTCAGGGAGATGCTGGTCGATGAAGTGATAGACCTGCGGCAGGAGCGCCTGTAGCCGGGTAGGAGGCGAAATAGCAGCGTCCAGATGGTGGGCGAGGGCGGCGGTGATCAGGTCGATGGTGGTTCGAGTCAGAGCCAGCCGGTCGGTGCTGGTGTAGGTGTCGGCTTGGCGCAGGACCTGCCGCAAATGGCTCAGCAGCACTGCGCCCAATCCGGCGCCCGCATCCAACGGGGTCGCCACCAGGTCGTCGACGGCGCTGGTGGGCAGCCGGAGGGCGGTGCGGGGGAAGTCGACCACCAGCATCCGGAGGCTCCCGGTCGGGCTCTCTTGCCACCCCTTCCAGGGCTGAGAGGTGTTCAAAATGATGAACTGTCTCGCCTCGAAGACCGATTGACGGTCTGCGACGGCGATGCCGCCTCCTCCACGGAGCATGAACATGAGCTGGTAGTGCTCGGGATCGTGGGACCGAATCAACTTGGCGGTGCGGGCTGCCCGCAGAGGCGCGAACGTCATATCCGAGATCACCGCCTCCTCCAAACCCACGGTGCGCAGCGAGGCACGGAAGTCGGCCTCGTGCGCACTATGGACGTAGCTGGGCGTATGGGCTTTCTGCGCCAAGTCATACCAATGTGAAAAGCCATCGGCTGGCGCCAGGCCATCAGTGGTGAATCGAAGCGTCGTCATGTTCAGTCCCGGGTGTGGGAGCGTGGACTCATCGGCCATCGTCCATGCACCGCAGCGTCTGCACTAGATCGCTGACCGGAACTCGCCGTCCTCGGCTCTTGGGCTCGGCAGGGCCACTGAGGCCGCTCGGCGCGGGTACTCCAGAAGCTTCGCCACTGTTGAGTGCGGCCACCAGCAGGGGGATGACTGGCTCACTTAGAGCTGCCATGGGTTCAGCCCACCCCCGTACGGCAACTCCCCTGCCGATCCTCCGCGAGTCTGCGGCTGGCCCGCTCTAGCTCCCGTTCCGGCGTCGGCGGCCCCGAGCTTTTCTTGCCCAGTTGGGCTCCCGGACCCTGAGTGCACAGATGTCCCCCCAGAGTGCACTCTCAGTCATCACACCCTGTAATGATCGGGCGAATAATCCTCACCTAAGAGCCAACGCCGTTCCACAAGAGCGGCCACATAGGAGGAGAGAATGAAGCGAATGCAATTGCGGCGAGCCCTTGCCTGGGCGGCTGTCCTTTCAGCCTCCGCCGGGGGCGCTGTGGGCCTCGCGGCTCTGCCGGCTTCCGCAAGCACGGCCGCGCCGTCCGCTGCCGGGCCGTACACGTGCTACTCAGACATAACCGGGTTCGGCGCGTACTCCGCCTGCACCCCGGGCACGTATGGCGTGGAGCACCGCGTGCACCTCGTGTGCGCAGATGGACGAAGAGACACCGGGAGTTGGGTGGGCGCAACGAGCCGCTCCTACGCCTACTGCGACTGGAACAGCGGCTCTGACTACGCGTGGGTCGAGCAGCGAGTACAAGGCAGATAGCATCCCTGCCCGTTGATGCCCGGCCGGGGTCGGCTCGGCCTGCCGAACCCGACCGGTTCCCGTGCACCGGGACTGAGCCCGAGAACCGGCCACCGGCGACGGTTGACCGCAAAGCCAAGCCGCGTGATGTCCGCCGCGTTGGTCATCGGCTGCTCCAGCCGCGGGGGCCGAGCGTGGGGCCGTCCTGCATAGCGCTGCGCTTCGCAGGCCCGCCACGCCTCGCGGGTGCTGCTGGTGGAGCGTCGTCGGGGCCGGTGGGCCGGTCGGCCACGGGCGGTTTCAGGTCGCGGTGGGCCAGGGTGACCGGCACGCCGCCGGCGGCGAGCGTCTCGGCGGGGGGCTGAGCGCCCACGGTGGCGGTCACCGTGGCCGTCCGCCAGCCCACCCGACGGCCACGGTGACCGGCCCGGCCGAGAGACCCGCCAGGTAGGCCAGCACGGCGACGGCGGTGGCCTCACCAGCACCGGAATGCCCGGGCGGCCAGCACCACCGCGCGCACCGGCTCATTGTCGGCGGTCAGGTGCCGCAGCTTGGGAGAGACGTGCGGGTCCCGGAAATGTGTGCGCAGGTCGACGATGATGTGCGCTTCGGGTGCGGGGGTGCAGATAGCCGAACGTGGTGATGTGCACTTTCTACCGCTCGGGGCCAGGGGTGTGCATGGTCATCACCGCGCGTCCTCGGTGAACAGGACCTGCAGGGCATCGCCGAGCCCCCGGTAGGCGTCGGTGTACTCGCGGGGGCGGGGTCGTAGCGGAAGGAGGCGTACACGTCCGCGCCGCAGCCGCCGCGTTCAACGGGATTTCGCCGCGCGCCGACGTCGCGAGGTCGAGGCGACGGAACGTCGCGCGGGCGCGGCGATAGACGGCGGCGTGCCGGTCGGCCAGCTCCGCCACGGCGAGCGCGGCGCGGGCGAGCCGCCGGGCCGCGTCCGCGACGCCGTCTCGCACCCGGCCGCGTCTCTCAGCGCGGTCTTGGTGTCGATCGCGTCGGTCTCGCACATGGCCAGCACCGTCTCTCCCACTTCCACGCGTCGTCGACGAGCGGGCAACTCGCTCGCTTCCTCGAACTTCTACGCTCCACAGGCGCCACTGCCGAAACCACGCTGGAGGAACTCCACCTGCTCGCGACGAGTCGATCCTGGACGGGTGGGCCTTACCGTCCCGAGAACCTGCCGGCGCCTTCACCTCGGACCGGGCTGACCCTGCCCGCGCCCGTGGTCCGGGGCGCGCTCGACATGCTCGCCACCGTCGCCGACAACGACGGTGACGTCCGCGGCCCGCCGTTCTCGGTGGAGGATGTCCGGGCCGCACTGCAGAAGGCCGTGATGGAGGAGGGCGGCTTCCCGGAAGTCGGCTAGCCGCGGCGTGAGGAGCAGTGGACGGAATCCGGGGCTGCCGATAACGGAACGGGAAGTCACGCTGGGGACATCCGGTCGGGCGCCCAATGGGTATCGCTGGCCAGGGCGTTCCTCATTCGAATGGACCGGTGACACCCCTTGGCCAGGCCGCGTGTACGCCTTCCCTGAGCACGCTGTCGGCCTGGCATACGCGGCACTGAACAATCCCGAACCGACGAACACGCAACCGACCCCGGCCAAGCTCGGCCTCAAGGACGCGCCACGGCTTCCGGCGCCCCCGGGGGGAGGCCTTCAGCGGAGGGCGCCTTCGCACCGACTCCCGACCAGAGGAGCGCGACGGCGGCTCAGGCCAGCGTCTGGACCTACGAGTACAACTCGATCGACGGCCAGTACGTGCCCAACAGCGGCTACCCCTGCCAGGAAGTCGGATACATCTTCCCCACATGGCCCATCGACGCCATCTACGCGATTGCGACCGGCGCTTCTGGCTCCGGGAGAACGCGAACAACGGCGGGTGGGCGTTCTGTATACCGGGGAACATCTACGGGAGCGCGACATACAGGTACCCCGGCCTCCTGGCTGTCGCCACGGTTTGGCCTTGTCTCTGACTTCGAAGGGGCCTGCAGGAAGCGCTGACCAGCGAATGAAGCGTCGAGTCCCTCGGGAAGGCCATCAGTGACGTCTGCAGGCGAGATACTGTCAACAGTTCTCGGCCAGGTTCGCGACTTCGCCCGCGCGTGGGCAAGTCATCATGGTGAGCCTTCACCGAGGGACATCCGGGTGGTGTCCACCAGGCACCGCGCCGCAGCAAAAGCCATCTGGGGCGACGCGGTCGATGCCCTGGAGCACCAGATATACCTGATCACCATCAAGGGGAGTTTCACCATTCCTGGGGGGCCGTCAGGAGAATGGGGCAACGTTCTTTGCTAGAGAGCAGCAACTGAGTCGGCGCCCACCGAACGTTTCCCTGACTCTCCGTCCGGTGGAGGCGATACCAGATTTCCGGCTGGACGATTTGGGCTGCGCCTACACCATCGATTAGCGCACCGCTGGCACCATGCCGGGCATGACATGCCGCCGGCGTTGACGGCTAGGGGCGGTGTGCTCCTGCAATTCGAGGTCGCCGGCGGGCCCCCGTCCGGTGGTCAATCGCGGGCGGCGCGGATCCGTTCGGCGACCTCGGCGCGCAGCTCGGGGTCGTCCGCGGCGGTGTGCAGCAGGACCCGCCACATCACCGAGTGCGGCAGCGTGGGGACGCCGGTGGCGTCGGCGAGTTCGTCCACCAGGCGGCGCATGGCGCGGTAGTCCGCGGGCTCCAGGTCGACGGTGATCCGCACGCGCCTGGCACGCTCGGCGGCGGCTCCCGCGTCAGGCGGGGTAGTGGACGGCGGGCGCGCGGGCCCCAGGTTCGGTAGCGGCAGCGGGATGCGCATGCCGTTCACTGAACCACCGCACGAGCCCGGTCTGGTGTACCGCCGCGCTGGTCAGCGAGGTTATCGCGAGCTAGAACAGAGATCACGGCGTATAGATGTCCCTCGATCTCGTGTGGGATTGCATCCGGCTTGGCTCCGCCTGAGCGGCTGTGAGCCAACTACACCACCCTTCACTGCTCTGGACCTGGCCCGGCGAGCGGGGCACCTGGTGCCGATGTGCCTGGGCATCCTGTGTGGCCTGGCCATGGCCGCCCTGGTGCTGGGTGGTGCTTGGGCCCGGCGCGCTGCGGGTCCTCGAGCACGCCGACAAGGTGAGGTCCGACCTGCGCAGCGCGACTTGCGGAACTGCGCGTGTCTCGCCGGAGACCTGGCTTCCGGTGGGGGCGGTCCCGCAACCTACGGACAGGGTTTGCCAGTCGCGACGTTATCCCCTGCACGGCCCGCCCGGACCGGCGCAGACCCACGGGGTGCCGCTGGTGTCGCTGCGGGAGCCTGTACGCGTACGCGGTCGGACCTTCCGGGTGCGCTGCCGCCACTGAGCGACCGTGCGAACCCGCCTCCGTTGCCCGCTCCGACCTCGAACGGGCCGACCGGGCTTCTGGCAGCATGAGCCGAATGACGGTGCCCCCCGACCCCCCGCGAGTTCCGTACTGGTGCGACCCGCACCCCGCCGACACCGACCTGCTCCCCCGCGACGGCCGCAGGCACCTCGGCGTCCTCGAGGCCGTGGTGCGGCGCCAGTGGAACCCCGCCGACGGGCCGCCGCCCGCCGAAGTCATCACGGCCATCGACCGGCTCGCGTCCCTGCCGGGGCCGATCGCCACCCAGATCGCCGAAGTGCTCGGCGGCGGGCTGTGGGTGGGCGTCGGAAACGTTCCCGGGCTCGATCACTTCGGGCACCTCGCCGGACGCCCGGTGCGGCCCGGCTCGTCCGCGCGATGGGACGACGTGCCCGGCGTCACCGACTGGGAGTCGCGCACCATGGCGGTCGGCACCGGCCCGCACGTCTCGGCGTCCCTCGTCGACCACGAGATCGGGCACGTCATCGAACGCCGCCGCCGCGCGGCCGAATCGCCCGAGTGGGAAACGATCATGTTCCGGTGCCGTCCGCTGCTGCAGATCGACCGCTGGCTGGACCCCCTGGAGTGGTGGGCCGAAGGCTGGGCCCTGGTGATCACCGGGCAGCTCCCCCGCCTGATCCGGATCCTCGGCGGCCATGAACCCGTCGCCGAAATCGTCGCCAGGTACTATGTGAGGCACTTCGGGTTGGAGGTGTGATGGCCGAGGCCATGTTGAAGGACGGCAAGCTGCTGCTGCCGCACGACGCCGGCTGCGGCGCCTCCGAGATCACCCCGGACGACCCCCGCTACGACGAACTGCGCGCCGACGCCGTCGTGGAGGACGACCTCGACGGCACCCCCGAGGAGAACGCGGCCGTCGCCGCGCGGTGGCGCCGCAAGTGGGCCCTGGAGGACCGTCGCAGCGCATGACCTCGCGCAGAGCGACGAGTGTGCTACCTTGTGAAGTGCGGACCCGCCCCACACAAGTGGATCAGCGGGTCTAGCTTCTTTTCCGGGCCCGGACGCCGCAGGATCAGCAGCGCACCGGGCCGCCGTTGACATCGGCGCACCTGAGATACCTGTCGTACCACTCCCAGGCGTAGCTCTTGCCGGGGTGCCGCAGCAGCGCCTGATAGGACGTCCACGCGACGAGGTCGGCCATCTGAACGAGCTGCGACCGGTGCGAGTGCTGGAACAGCGGGTCCTCGATGATGCTGCGGTGCGCGAGCTTCATGCCCCGGTGCGCGCTGTAGTAGCCGTGCGCGGTGCCGTCGCCGTCCATGAAGATCATGCCCAGCTCGTCGGCCGAGCCCAGCCGCGTGTCGAGGTGATCGACCAGCCGTGCGTAGAGGTCGTCGCGTTCCCGCGCGTACGCGGGCCCGGTCGCGCCGGTCACCCGGTAGACGGTCCCCACCCGCACCCCCGACATGGCCCCGATCGTCTCCAGAGCGAGCTCCACGACCCGTCGCCGGTCACGCTTGGAGGCGTTGACGGCCGGATCGGTGGACGGCTCCCCGCGGCCGCCCGCGAGCTTGGTCGCGTGCAGTTCGACGGCCGGCGGGATCCGGTAGTCGGCGTACATCCGTTTGCGCAGGTCCAGCCAGCAGCGCAGCCCCGACTTCCAGCGGTGCACGGCGAGTTCGACCCAGGAGTAGACGACGTACCCCGTGGCGTGCGCACCGGAGTCGTCGACGTAGAACATGCGCACGACGGACGGCGCGGCCGCGGACACGTTCGTCGATGTGGTCATCAGGCGCTCAGCTCATCGTCGCGGTGGCCTGGGAGAACGGGACCAGAACAGCAACCGGCCCCGCAGGAGGGTACTGCGTGGCACGGCAAAGTTCACGGAAGCGTGCGGCCCGGCTCGCATGTCACCCGAACCGCCGCACCGCCCACATGGCCACGACCGCGTCGAGCAGGCTCTTTGTCGCCTCCTCACCACGTCTGCCCGGCCTGGAGCGCCGCGTTTCCACGGCCAGAGCCGACCGTGCCGCACGTCCGTCCTGCCATTCCTATGGCGCCTCTGCCTCCGGCCTGAGCCAGTTCCGCACCCAGCTCGGGGACCGCCAGTGAGGAACGGGCCGGATTCGGGTGGTGGTCAGGGTTTCGAGCGGTGGCGATGCCACAGCAGCGCCGCGGCGGCGATGGACGCAGCTCCGAGGTTGGCGGCGGCGATGATGCCGAAGGCCGGTGTGAGGCCCGACCCCCACATGGCGTCGGCGCCGAAGATCAGCAGTCCGATCGCCCCGTTCACGCCGAAGACCAAGGCGAAGCCTGGGACTATGCCCAGTCGGCGTGAGGCCAACGGATGCGAGAGCAGACGGTCGTCCAGTCGTTTCAGCGTACGGAACGGACGCATGAGCCGGCCTTCATGTCGGGGGTGACGCCGCTATACCCCATAGGTCCCGCAGCACACCGAACGTGCGTGTGCGGCGGCCGTGGCGGTCGCCGCGCTGAATGGGTGTGGTCTGGCAGACGGGAGACGCATGCGGCCGGTCAAGCATGCCCCCGATGGCCGTGCCAGGTCGCCGCCGTCGTGGCCGGGGGTGCGTCGGACGTGTCCAGCGCCCGGACGCGACGACGCGTTCGGGCCGCGGCGGCGCAGGCGGGCGGGCCGGAGTCATGTCCGGCCCGCCCGCGGTGTCAGTTCTCGCGGAGACCGGCGAAGAACGCGCGGATGTCGGCGGTGACGTCGTTCGGGACCTCCATCGACGCGAAGTGGCCGCCCTTCGGGAACTCGCTCCAGTGCACGATGTTGGTGTTGTCGCGTGCGGCGAGGGACCGGATCGTCTGGAAGTCGTCGGCGAAGACCGCGACGCCCGTCGGGGCGGTGTTGAGGGCGGGTTCGGCTTCGGCGCGGGCCTGCTCGTAGTAGTACCGGCTCGCCGTGGCCTGGGTGTTGGTGAACCAGTAGAGGGACACCTGGAGCAGGATCTGGTCGATCGTCACGAGGCTGGTGCCGTTGCCGAAGGAGTTGAGCAGCTCGCTGTAGGCGAGCTGCCCTACGGGCGAGTCCGCCATCGCCGCAGCGATCGTCTGGGGCCGGGAGGCGTTCATCGTGTTGTAGCCGCCGACCGACTGGAACCACTGCATGTGCTCCAGCGCCGCGTACTCCTTCGGGCCGAACCCCTCGAACTCGGCCGGGTCGCCGGAGGGGAAGGAGAACAACTGCAGGACGTGCATCCCGAGGAAACCGGGCGGGTTCATCAGACCCAGCTCGCGGCAGAGCAGCGCGCCCATGTCGCTGCCGTGCGCGCCGTAGGAGTCGTAGCCGAGGCGGCGCATCAGGGTGTCGAAGACGCGGGCGACCTTCGCATGCGTCCAGCCGTCGCCGTTCAGCGGGGTGCTGAAGCCGAAGCCGGGGATCGACGGGACGACCACCGAGAACGCGTCCTCGGCCCGGCCGCCGTGGGCGACGGGGTCGGTGAGCGGGCCGATCATGTCGAGGAAGTCGGCGAACGAACCGGGATAGGTGTGCAGCAGGAGCAGCGGCGTCGCGTCCGCCTCCGGCGACGGCACGTGGACGAAGTGGACGGTCTGGCCGTCGATCTCCGTCAGGTGGTGCGGGAACGCGTTCAGCCGGGCCTCGGCCGACCGCCAGTCGAACGAGGTGCGCCAGTACTCGACGGTCTCGCGCAGGTAGCCGTTCGGCGTGCCGAGCGTCCAGTCGTCGGCCGCCGCGGGCCGGGGCAGGCGGGTGCGGGCGAGCCGCGCGTCGAGGTCGTCGAGCTCGGCCTGCTCGATCGCGACGGTGAAGGGACGGATCTCGGGGCGGTGCTGCGTCTTCGTCATGCCCCTCACGGTAGGAGGCATATAGGTTCACTTGCTTCCTAATTGTTCGCGATACTGAAGGAATGTTGGAAACGTCCGCGCGCCTGCTGGCGCTGCTCTCGTTGTTCCAGTCCCGGCCCGACTGGACCGGCAGGGAACTCGCCGAACGCCTCGGCGTGACCGGCCGCACCGTCCGCAGCGACATCGGACGGCTTCGCGAGCTCGGCTACCCGGTCGACGCCACGCGGGGCGCGGCGGGCTCCTACCGGCTCGGCGCGGGGACGAAACTGCCGCCGCTGCTGCTCGACGACGAAGAGGCCGTCGCCGTCGCGATCGGGCTGCGCGCGGGCACCGGCGTCGGCGGGATCGCCGACAGCAGCGCCCGCGCCCTGGCGAAGCTGGAGCAGGTGCTCCCCCACCGGCTGCGCCGCCAGGTCGCCGCCCTGCACGAGGCCACGTCCCGGGCGCCGGAGAACCTCGACACCGACGCCGCCGACCCCGAGGCCGACGCCGCGCTCCTCACCGCGATCGCCTCGGCCATCCGCGACCACGTGCAACTCCGCTTCGACTACGCCTCCGCCGCCGACCCCGCCGGAGGCGAGCCCCCCTCGGCGACGGCCGCGGCCGCGGGCCGCAGGCTGGTGGAGCCCTACCACCTCGTGAGCTGGCGCCGGCGCTGGTACCTCGTGGCCCGGGACCCGGCCTCGGGCGACTGGTCGGCCTTCCGCGCCGACCTCATGACGCTCCGCACGCCCGGCGGCCCGGCCTTCACCCCCACCCCGCTGCCGGGCGGCGACTACACCTCGTTCGTCCTGCGGGACGTGGCGGCGACGGGCTGGAAGGTCCACGCCCGCGTCACCGTCCACGCCCCGGCCGAGCAGGTCCTGGCCCGGATCAACGCGACGGTCGGCGTCGTCGAGTCCGTGGCCGCGGACCGCTGCGTCCTGATCACCGGCGCCGACAGCCTGGAGACCATCGCCGCCTACCTCGGCATGCTCGGCCTCGACTTCGAGGTCGTCTCCCCGCCCGAACTGCGCGCCCACGTCGCGGCCCTCGGCCACCGCTACCTCCGCGCGGCCGGTCCCTGAACCCCGCGCCCCGAGTTGGCGGAGGACCCGATCGGCCGGCCTATCGGGTCGTCCACACCGCCCGCGAAGCGAGAGGCCGAACCCTCGGGGCCGCGCGCACCCCGGAATCCCGAACCCGGCTACGCGGCCAGGGAGGCCCCGGTCCTGGCGGAGGTCTACCGGAGGATGGTCGAGCTCGCGGCGTCCGGGCACGACGTCGTCCTGGACCACGGCCTGTGGCGCCGGGCCGACCGCGGCGCCGTCAAGGCGATGATCCGGGCCGCCGGGGCCCGGTGACGGCTGGTCCATTTCGACGTCGACCGCACGGAACTGGCGCGACGCCTGGCCGAACGGAACCGCCGCGCCGACGCCCTCACCGTCACCGAGTCCGCTCTGGACGACTTCATCGCCCGCTTCGAGCCCCCCGCGCGGTGAAGGCGAGGAACCCCCGCCGCCGGACGAGCGCGGTGCCTACCTCGCGGGCCGGCCTCTCCACTGAACGGCCTGGGGCGACACCACCGCCGCGAGTCACCGGTTCCAGTGCTGCCGAAGGAGTAGCGCGGTGCGGACGTCCAGGGAGACGGCGTGCGCGTCGGTCGCCGGCTGCTGGCTCGTTGCGTGAGCGGCTTGAGAGAAGTCGCTGCATCGTGCGCGACCAGCGGCGATGGGGCTCGGCCGGTCGCCCGGGTCGGTGTTCCTTGGATGTGCCGGGCTTGGGCGGGCGCTCCGGTCGGTTGCCTCCCTTCTGTGGCTTCAACATCATGTTGAAGCCACAGAAGGGAGGCGGCGCCGATGGCCGCGCGTAATCCGATGGCTCCACCGCCGACGTCGGTCCAGGTCCAGCAGAAGGTGGACGAGGTGCACGCCCGGCGCCTGGCGGCGGGCGACGATGACCTGCACCTCTGGTCGGACACCACGGCGGACGTGATCGTCTATGCGGTCCGGAACCGGCGTGTGCCCCGCGAGGTCGGCGTCGCGGACGCCCGCGCCGCCCTGCTGTTGATCAGGGATCAGCGCGCTCAGCTCGATGCGCTCGAGCTCGAGGCACTGGAGATCTGCCGGGAGGATCCCGCCCACCGGGTGCCGTGGAGCGCCCTCGCCGAGGACATGGGGCTGTCCACCCCGCAGGCGGCCGACCAACGGCGGGACCGGCTCCGGCGGGCGGTGGCCGCCCGGAGCCACCGGGCCGCCGCCGGGCCCGAGGACGCCGAACGAGCGTGGACGCTCCAGAACGGCGCCCGGATCAGGTCGGCGGCGGCGGCGCTGGTGCGGGCCGCGGCCGACGTCATGGCCGTGGGCGACGCGGAGGCCGCCGATGTGATGGAGGACCTGGATTCCTGTCTGGACGACTACCGTGCCAGCCATCTTCAGCACGCTGCCCTGCTGCACTACTTCGGCGCGCTCGCCGACGCTCTTGGCGAGCGGTCCGCCACGATCCCGGCCGTGCGCACGGCCGCCGAGCTCCGTCGCGAGTACCTCGCCGCGACCGCCTGACCGGGCGGTGTGTTCGGGACGCCTCGCGGCTCCGAGTGTTTACCGCGGTAAACACTCGGAGCCGCGGCGACCGTCTCCGAAGGCGTGCCGGATGCTCGCGGGGACGAGTCGGATATTTCGCGTATGAGGCGAGCGGACTTCTGGAGCGGATCGCCTTTGAGAGTGCGGAGTCGAGTGTTTACCGCGGTAAACACTCGCGGCTCACGGACCGTCTGCGCAGGTTCTGCCATGATGTTGGGCGTCCGAAGTACCGTTACGGGAAGCACACGGAGCACCATGCAATCGAGTGTTCTCGTCGTGTCCACAGACCCGCAGGGCTCTGCGGTCTGGTGGGCCGACCGAGTGGACGACGACGCACTACCGTTCGACTTCGCCCAGTCGCACGACGACATCGCGGGCATCGCGAACCTCACCAAGCTCGGGGCGAAGATCCACGTCATCGCCAACCAGAAGGGCGGGGTGGGCAAGACCACCACGGCGATGAACCTGGCCGCGGTCACGCACAGCGCCCTGGGAACCCACACGGGCGACTACGTCCACGTCTTCATCGACACCCCCGGCAGCCTGGAGAACGAGCACATCCTGTCGGCGTGCCTGGACGTCGCCGACGACGTCGTCGTGCCGATGCCGCCGGAGCCCCTCGCGTTCGACGCGACCGCGCGCACCATCCAGAAGGTCATCGCGCCGCGGGGTCTCCCCTACCGCGTGCTCGTCAACGCCTGGGACCCGCGCGACGGACAGGCCGACCTCACCGACACCATCTCCTACATCGACGCCCAGGGGTGGCCGCGCGCGAACGCGGTGATCCGCCGGTACAAGGTGCACACCCGCGCGTCGGTCGAGGGGCAGGTCGTGACCCAGTACCCCAAGAACCGGGTCGCGATGGAGGCTCGGGAGGACTTCTTCCGTCTCGCGCTGGAACTCGGCTACGGCGGGAGGAGCTGATGGGGCGCCGCACCAGCCTCGCTTCGCTGGCCAACGCGAAGGTCGAAGAGGTCCCGGGGCTCAGCGTCGCCACCCTCGTCCGGCTCCGGACGGCGCAGATCGCCGCGACCCCGCTGAACCCGCGGAACAGCTTCGGCAGCGTGGAGGAGCTCGCCGACCTCGGTGAGAGCATCCGGGTCAAGCAGCTGCAGCCCGTGGTGGTGGTGAGCAGGAACGCGTACCTGAAGCTGTGGCCCGAGCACGCGGAGCGGATCGGCGACGCGAGCCACGTCCTGGTCAACGGCGAACGCCGTTACCGGGCCGCCCTGCAGGCGGACGTGGAGCGCCTGGACGCAGTGCACAGGGAGGAGCTCGCCGATTCGCGGGCGGCCTTCCTGGACGCGCTCCTCAGGGAGAACCTGGACCGCAAGAACTTCGACCCCATCGAGGAGGCGAACGCGGTCGAGGCGATGGTCGCCGAGCTGGGGAGCGCGACGGCCGCCGCCGAGCAGTTCCGCCGCCACAAGACCTGGGTGTCGCAGCGGCGGGCGCTGCTCAAGCTGCGTCCGGAACTCCAGGCGAAGGTCCGGAGCGGGGACCTGCCGGTCCGCATAGCGCGGTCCATCGCGGCACTCCCCCACGACGAGCAGGAGGACGCCTGGCTGACGGCGCGCCGGCAGGAGGACGAACGCAGGAGGGAGGCGGCCGCGGCCCGGCGAAGCGACAGGGAAGTCGCGTCCGCCGCCCCCGCGCCCGGCTCCGGCGACACTCCCCCGCCGGTTCCGACGCCGAGGCCCGCGGAGGAGGAGGACGTCGATGCGCCTCCCCCGCCGCGGCCGGCCGGTCGCCCGGCGGGCACGAGGCCGCGCGCCTCGGGCGCCGGTGAGGACGGACGCGCGCAGCGGATGCCCTGGGACTCGCTCGAGTCGCTGGCGGAGCTGATCCGCCGGAACGTGCCGTCGGCCGAGATCCCGACGCTGGTGTCGCTGCTCCAGGAGTCCTGAACGTCCGCATGACCGGAGGCCGGGTGTTTACCGCGGTAAACACCCGGCCTCCGTGCGTGGCGCTTCTCCGGCGGGCGCACGGGTCAGCGGGCGAAGCCGGACAGCAGGCCTCGAGCGACCACTTCTCGCAGGCGGGGCGCCGTGCGGTCCTGGTCGGAGAGGACGGGATCCCGCCCGCGCCAGTCCAGGCCGAGTTCCGGATCCAGGGGATCGATGCGGATCGTCGCGCCGGGGTCGTAGGGGCTGGAGGACAGGTACACCACCGTGGCCTCCTCGGTCAGGCACGCGAACCCGTGGGCGAGTCCCTCGGCCATGTAGACCGCGTGCCTGCTGTGCTCGTCGAGCAGCGTCGAGACGTGGCGGCCGAAGGTGGGGGACCCCGGCCGGACATCGACGACGATGTCGGTGACCGCGCCGCTCACGCAGGTGACATAGCGGGCCTGCCCGGGCGGCGAGACCGCGTGGAGCCCGCGTATCGTGCCGCGCCTCGAGACCGAGCAGTTGACCTGGGCGACCGGCATCCGGTGGCCGATCGCCTCGGTGACGTCCGCTTGCGTGAAGATCTCCAGGAACCGCCCTCGGGCGTCGGTCAGCACCCGGGGCTCGAACAGGTGGACCCCCTCTATTTCCGTGGGGTGGATCTGCATGGGCCTCCCTCACGCCGTCCGCTCACCGAGACGCCCCCGCGGACGTTTCCGGCGACCCTTCGCCCACGCCGCGGGCCACGGCCATGACGTACTCCCCGTAGCCGGAGTTCGCCTGGGCCGCGCCGAGCCGGTGACATGTCCGCGCGTCGATGAGTCCCAGCCGCAGGGCCACCTCTTCGACGCAGGCCACGCGCGAGCCCAGGTCCTTCTCCAGGGAGAGGATCCGCCGGCCGGTGTCGCGCAGGCTGTCGGGCGTGCCCGCGTCCCTCCACAGGAACTCCTCACCGAGGTTCACGAGGCGAGCCCGATGCCGCCGCACGTACACCCGGTTGACGTCGGTGATCTCCAGTTCCCCCCGGCCGGAGGGCTCGAGGCGCCGGGCGATGTCCACCACGTCGTTGTCGTAGAAGTACAGCCCCGTGATCGCCTGGGACGACCGAGGCCGGGCCGGCTTCTCCTCGATGTGGACGAGTCGCCCGTCCGCGTCGGCGACGCCGATGCCGTACCGCCTCGGGTCGTCGGCCTGGGCGCCGAACAGGACGCAGCCGGAGACGTCGGCGGCGTTGCTCCGCAGGATGTCGGGCAGTCCCGGACCGGCGAAGACGTTGTCGCCGAGCGCCAGCGCGACGGTGTCGCCGCCGATGTGCTCGGCGCCGATGAGCAGCGCCTGGGCGATGCCCTCGGGCCGCGGCTGCTCGGCGTAGCCGATCCGCAGCCCCAGTTGCGCGCCGTCGCCGAGCAGGCGGCGGTACTGCGGCAGGTCGGCCGGGGTCGAGATGACCAGTATGTCCGTCACGCCCGCGGACATCAGCGTCGTGAGCGGGTAGTAGATCATCGGCTTGTCGGCCACCGGGAGCAGGTGCTTCGAGACGGCCAGCGTCATCGGGGCGAGCCTGCTGCCGGTTCCCCCCGCCAGGACGATGCCCTTCATGGGCGATCGCCCCGGGCGGGGGACGCCGCGCCGTCGTTCCCCGCCGCCGGGGACCCGGCGGCGGGGAAGGGCGTGTCGGTCACGGCCCGTCGGTCCCTCTGCTCGAGGGCGGGGGCGCGCTCATGCGGGCACGGCCTCCTTCCCGGTGTCCGGGCGGCCGTTGCCGGAGTGCCCGGCGGCGTCGGCGCCGACCACCGCGACGCCGTCCGGGGCGGCGCGACGCTCGCGCGCCATGGCCGACAGATGCAGCGACCAGAGGAAGAGGCCGCGGACGAGGCAGACGAGCGCGGTCGCGAAGAAGAGGCCGTAGGCGATGCCCGCCCCCGTGAGGAGCCCGTAGACGACGGCGATGCCGCCGCCGAAGGCGAACTGCGAGGCCGGCGCGGACGGGCTGGTGCCGGGGTCGGTCACCATGTAGTTGGTGTAGAGGACGAACGCGACGCCCGTCATCATGATCAGCGCGGCCGGGATCGAGGTGTCCAGGAGCCAGCCGCGGAACACGGCCTGCACCACGTACATGGAGAGCCAGCCGGCGATCAGCCACATCCGCCCGGTGAGCTTGGCGTTGAGCACGCTCCCCGCGACGAGGATGATCGCCGGGACGATCCAGTCGACCGGGGGGCCGAACCGCTCGGTGAAGTGGTACGGCGGCGCGATGCTCGCCCACGGGAACAGCAGCAGGATGACGGTGATGCCGAAGTTGGACGGGTTCATGTAGTGGCGCAGCCGTCCGCGGACCGGGGCGCGCAGCACCCATTTGGCGCCGACCGCGACCAGGACCCCGAAGACCATGACCCACACCCGGTCGTTGACGTAGGTCAGCATGTTCACCGCGAGGGCCGTGATGTGCGCCGGGTACAGGAACTCCAGGACCCCGCGCCAGCCGTTCCCCATGAACCGGGGCATGCGGCCTTCCACCCGGGCTCCGATGACCTCCAGGAACGTCTCGAAGGCGTACGCGGCGAGCACCGCGATGAACGGCCACGTCCACGGCTGCTCGAAGCCGAGGACGGCGTAGCCGAGGATGTTGAACACCGAGATCGAGATGGCGAAGTTGCGCAGCGCCTTGGCGACCTTCGGGTCGTGGCGCGGAACGGTGCGTTCGGTGGTCGCCATGTCCGGTCATTCCTCCTTCGCCTGGGTTCCGAGCCGCAGCAGGTGCCGTCCCGGCGCGAGCCGCAGATCCTGTTCGCGTGCCTGGCCCGTCCGGTCCCGCCAGCTCAGGTGCACCTGGACCGGCCCGCTCGCGTTCTCGCCCAGGCCGATGTGCACCTCGCTGCTGCGCTTGCCGGAGTGCCCGCTGCCGCCGTCGACCCGGGCGCGGTGCTTGCGGCCGTCGGGCGTGGTGACGGTCACCTGCGCGCCGACGACCGGGCTGCCCGGCGCGGGGAGCGATCCCTCGGCCGGTTCGGTGTCGTGGACCAGCCGGAGCCCGAGGGAGGCGCCGGCGGACCGGCTCGTGTTGCGGTAGAAGACCGGCTCCTCCCACTGCCGTGCGACCGCCATGTCCGGGAGCCCGTCACCGTCGGCGTCCCCGACGGCGATTCCGCGCGTGGGGACCGGGATCGCCAGGCCGAGGCGGCCGGACACGTTCTGGTACCGGCCGTCGGCGTCCTTGGCGAAGAAGGCGAGCCGCTGGCCGCCGGCGATGTCGTCGCCGACCGTGACGTGCGGCCACCAGGCCGGGTCCTCCAGCACCATGTCGTTCGCCGCGGCGAGTTCCTGGAGCTGCGGCCAGCGGTTGACCTCGCCCTTGACGAACCCGGTGGCCTGGACGATCGCCGGGGTGCCGCTGTTGTCGAAGTCCGCCACCTTGGCGTCCCACGCCCACCCCGACCAGGCGGTCCCGAGCTCGGCGCTGCGGTCGGTCCACGGCGCCTCCCCGTCGCGCAGCCGGGCGCGCAGATCGGCCTCGTCCTCGGCGGTGTTGAAGAAGTGGTAGTTGCTCTCCTGGATGCCGAACGACGTGGTGATGTTGCTGACGAACATGTCGTAGAGGCCGTCGTGGTCGAAGTCGGCGAAGTCGATGCCCATGCCCTTGAAGGAGTCGTCGCCGATCCGCTTGGACTTGGGCAGCCCGGGCCCGCGGGTCCCGTGCACGGCCTCGAAGTCGATCTTCCCGGGGGTGGAGATGTTGTAGAGCAGGGCGTCCTTGCCGTGGTCCTGGGCGATGTACAGCTCGGGGAGCCGGTCGCCGTCGAGGTCGTTCGCCCCGGCCGCCAGCACCCACCCCTTGGAGATGCCGCGCGGCAGCACGCCGTCGAGCTTCTGGAAACTGACCGACGGCCGGTCACCGGCCGTCGCGCCGGTCCAGCGGAAGAAGTAGTCCTCCCCGCCGTTGGTGGCGTTGGACAGCGACCGGTTCATCGCCACGCCCCCGCTCTTGCGCGGGTCGAGCACCGGGCCGTGCGGGAAGTAGTTGCCCAGGTAGATGTCGTAGTGCCCGTCGCCGTCGAAGTCGTCGATCGCCACGGCGTTGGAGTTCCACTGCGGTCCGGTGTAGGTCCGCCCGCCCACGCCCGGGACCAGCTCGGTCGGGACGTAGGCCCCCGCGTCGAGCTTCCCGGCGCCGGGCTTGGCCAGATGGACGATCGGTGTGCGGCCCCACAGATAGACCAGGAGGTCCATGCGGCCGTCCTCGTTGAAGTCGCCCGGGGCGCAGCCCATCGGCGCCATGGTGTCGTTCATGGGCAGGGACCCGTTGCTCAGCGCGAACGGCGCGTACCGCCCGGGCCGGGCCCCGGGCGCCGGGGTCACCACGACCTCGTCGATGCGCGGATCGGTGATGCACAGGTCGTTGGGCAGGCCGTCGCCGTCGAGGTCGTTCATGGCGACGCCGGCGCCGACCGATGAGATCCAGGCGTCGATGTGCTCGTAGTCCTTGTTGACCCGCCGGATCGTCTGCTGCGGATACCCGCCGGGCAGGGCGATGCTCATCGGCGCGAACCCGTACCTGCTGGCCACGGCGTCCTTCACGGCCGCGGGCGCCTCCGGCAGCCGGACGGCGAAGAACACGGCCACCACCATGACCAGGGCGACGGCGCCCGGTAGCTGGCGGAGGAACCGCCGGTCGGTCGTGGTCACTGACTAGCACCTCCCAGGGATGCGAACTCGTCGGCGACGTCCTGCCGCCACCGCTCGAATGCGGGGCGGCGGTCGTGCCCGTCCCCGCCGGTGAGGGCCTCCGGCCCGGGGCGCAGGCCGGTGCAGATCCGTGCCGCCTCGTCGGGCGACGTCCCGCAGAGGACTCCGGTCGCGACCGCCGTGTGGGGCGTCGCGAGCCCGGCCCGGCGCCTGGCCTCGGCGGCGAACGCGCTGCCCTGCGCCAGCCACCGGTGATGCTCGCCGGCCCGCTTCCGGAACAGCCGCAGCTCGTCCTCGTCGGCGCCGCCGGCGTAGGTGGCGGCGAGGCCGGCGCCCGAGTACAGATCGGCTCGCCGGTCCGGCGCGAACCCTTCGACGAGGTCCGCGACGACCTGCGGGTCGGTGCCCCCGACGAACCACAGGGCCCGGCCGATGCCCTGGTCGATCGCGTGCTCCGCGTACCGGTGGGGGTCGTCGAACGGCCAGGGGAGAGGTCCGTCCCGATGGTGCCCGTGAACATATTCGCCGGTGTGGAAGTAGGCTTGGTGGAAGCCGTATCCCTCGGGCAGGAACCATTGCAGGAGCGGGTCCAGGGGAAATCTCGGCCACAGGAACCGTGGAAGGCGGGCCGTCGCCCAGCCCACGCCGATGTAGGACATGTAGACGTGCGGGTCACCGGCCCCCGCCAGGTACGCGCGGACTCTCCGTGACTTCGCGAAGGTCAACGCGTCGGCCATCGCGAACCCCATGGCGGCGCCCTCGTAGGCGAAGCCGCGGTAACGGACGGGGATGGAGTCCAGGCGCGTGGGGAGCGCATCCGGGGTTCCCGTTTCGACGGCCTGCGCGTAGCCGGCCAGAAAAGTCCGGCCGATCGTTTCCAGCACCTGCCTGCTGTCGGCGTCCTTCACATGGAAGCCCCGCTTCGCCAGGCTTGTCTCCGACTCGCCGGGCGTGAGCACACGCCGGGCCAGTCTTCGCAGTATTGCGGTCAATGCATACCCCAATCCAAGGACTGCGGGGGCTGCTCAGATATTCCCGACTGCCTTGAAGATGTCGAATAAATTCAGCCAGACCGTGAAGCTGCCCGGCTACTTCGTTTGTGCGGTCGAAAAGAGCACGTCAGAAAAATCGCGCAATGTTTTCTTGAGCGCATGATCGAATGGGGATATGCGGCCTCGTGCCGCCGGAACCGCCGGGACGCCCTACCGGTCCTCGCCGGCCGCGGGCCCGGGGGAGCCGGGAGGCGGCTACCGGTCCCGCGCCGCGCGGGCCCCCGGCCCGAGGGCCTCGCGCACGTTGCGCCGCCACCGCTCGTACGCCGGGACGCCGCCGCCGTCGGCGGTCTCCACGGCGCACTCGTCGGCCAGCCGCACCGCGTCCGGGGCCGCCAGGCCCGCGAGCGCGCCCGACGCCAGCTCGGTGTGCGCGGGCGTGAAGCCGGCGTGGTGGCGCGCCTTGACCGCGAAGACCGCGCCCTGCGCCATGTGGTCGCGGTGCTCGCCGGCGTCCCGGCGCAGCGCCTCCAGGCCGGCGGCGTCGCTCCCGCCGGCGTAGGCGGCGGCCAGCCCCACGCCGCTCCAGAGGTCGGCCCGCCGGGAGCCCGCGAAACGCCGGACGGCGGCCGTGACGTCCGCCGGCCGGCCCCCGCAGACGAACCAGAGGGCGCGCCCGATCCCCTGGTCGAGCGCACGGGGGAAATAGTCGGGCGCGCCCTCCCACGGGTAAGGCGCCGGACGCTCCTGCCGATCCACCCAGGCCCGCGTGTCGAAGTAGGCGCGGTCGAACCCGTAGCCGTCCACGGCGAGCCAGGACATCTGCGGGTAGTACCCCGCGCCGGACAGCCCGGGCATGACCTTCCGCCAGAGCACGCGCGGCAGCCGCGCCATCGCGAAACCGATGCCGATGTAGGACAGGAAGATGTGGGGCCGGCCCGGGCCGCGCAGCAATTCCCGCGTGCGCCCGCCCTTGCCGGGCATGACGTCGAGAATGGTGCAGGCCATGGTGGCGCCCTCGTAGGCGAAACCGCGCAGTTCCGGGGTGACGAAGTCCAGGCGGCGGGCCAGCTCCGCCCGGCCGCGCACTTCCAGGCCCCACTCGAACCCGCAGATCACCGATTGGGGGATCGCCTCCAGGGCCCGGGCCGCGGGCGCCCCCGCCCCGGGGAACCCGCGGCGGGCGAACGTCACGTCGTCCAGCGACGGAGCGAGGACCAGCCTGCGCATCGTTCCGAGGACGGTGGGCACGGGCGCCTCCCAGGTGAGCGGCCGGAGATGTCGTGGACGGACGGGGCCGGGGCGCGCGGCCCCGGCACGGCGGGAGGTCTCGCGGACGCCCGCGCCCAGGGCGCCGCCGGTCGGCGGCGGGGCGCGGCCCGCGTCCGGCGCCCGCCGCCCGCCCCGGGCATGGACGCCTTTCCCGATGGAAGCCCGGCGGCGGAGGCGGCTCAACTCCGAGTGTGCGCACCGGTCTCCCGGCGCGACCGTCCCGCCGCCGGCGGGCCCGAGCCGGTGGGGGAGCGGCGCCGGGTCCCCGCGCGAAGGCGGCCGGACGGCGCGAAGCCGTCCGGCCGCCCGGCGGCGGGCGATCAGGTCACCCCGCCGCGACGCGAGTCGCGTGGACGGTCGGGATCAGCGGAAACCGATCGGGACCTGGTCGCCCTGCCCCGAGAAGTTCCCGACCCCGATGTAGCAGGCGGCGGTGCCGCAGTCGACGGTCCCGGCGAAGGTCCCGTCGTCGGCGAAGACGGCTTCGAAGCTGCGGTTCACGACCATCGCCGCCGACGCGCCGCCGCTGCCGTCGGTGGTGAGTTCCGTCCGGTTGTTCACGTTGCACGCGGCCTTGCCGTCGACCGTCGCGCACTGGCCCGCGGTCAGCGTCTCGTTCGCGCCGAACCCGGACGCCGCGATCTGCACCGTGGCGCCGTCGGTCAGGCCCGTCGACGGCGTGACGGTGGCCGTCGGCGCGGTGGGAGCGACGTCGGCGAGCGCGCCGGTCTGGGCGCCCATGAGCAGGCCCATGCCCATCGTGGCCGTCACGCCTGCCATGGCCAGGAAACTCTTCCGGCCTTTGGTGATCACCACATTCCTCCATTCTTCCTGTGGCGGGTGGAGGTGGCACCGAATGGTGATATCCGGTCCTCGCCTCCTTGGTATTCGACTCTATTGAGGGATTTCAGCGGCGTCCTCTCTTGGATTGCTCGACGGGCGACGGGCGCGGCCGCGGGGGAGACCGCCGGGTCCAGCACTCGCGAAGATGCCGCGGGCCCCTCCGCGGAGTCATCATGCGGCAGGGCCCGCTCCGGCCCCGGGCGCCGGGCGGACGCACGGCCGCGACCAGGACACGCTGGAAGTGGAATGCGGCGAGAACGCCGCATATGTTGACAGGGAATTCGAACGCCTTTCAGCCCTTCGGTATTGCGCATCGTCCGCTCAGCACGAGCGAAGTGGTCGGTTCTGTCATGGTGCGGCAGATTCGGGCTCGACATACCCCTTCGGGGACCGAATCGGGAGAAGATGTTGGTCAGTCAGCGGCGCGAGAAGCGCAGAATCACTGTGACGTCGGATGAATCGGCTGCCCGCGGTCTCCGCGGGAGGAGCCCCGAGGAGCGGGGCGGGCGGACGCCGGTGCCGGGTGGGGAGCGCGGATGACCGGGATCGCCGTCGTCGGCATGGCGTGCCGGTACCCCGACGCCGCCTCGCCGCGCGAGCTGTGGGAGAACGTCCTGGCGGGACGCCGCGCCTTCCGGCGGCTGCCCGACGAGCGGATGCGGCTGGAGGACTACTGGGATCCGGACCCGGCCGCGCCCGACCGCTTCTACGCCTCGAACGCGGCGGTGATCGAGGGCTACGAGTTCGACCGCGTCGGCCACCGGATCGCCGGCAGCACGTACCGCTCCACCGACCTCACCCACTGGCTCGCCCTCGACGTGGCCGGGCGGGCGCTCGCCGACGCCGGGTTCCCGGCGGCCGAGGGGCTCCCGGCGGAACGCACCGGTGTGATCGTCGGCAACACGCTCACGGGGGAGTTCACCCGGGCCAACCTGCTGCGGCTGCGCTGGCCCTACGTCCGCCGGACGCTCGCCGCCGCGCTGCGCGACGCGGGCTGGGAGGACGGCCGGCTCGCGCCGTTCCTGGACGAGCTGGAGCAGCGGTACAAGAGCCCGTTCCCGCCCGTCGACGAGGACACGCTCGCGGGCGGGCTGTCCAACACCATCGCGGGCCGGATCTGCAACTACTACGACCTCAAGGGCGGCGGATACACCGTCGACGCCGCGTGCTCGTCCTCGCTGCTGTCGATCGCCACCGCGTGCCGGGCGCTCCGGGAGGGCGAGATCGACGTGGCCGTCGCGGGCGGCGTCGACCTGTCCATCGACCCGTTCGAGATCATCGGCTTCGCCAAGACGGGCGCGCTGGCGCGCGGCGAGATGCGCGTGTACGACCGCGGCTCCAACGGCTTCTGGCCGGGGGAGGGCTGCGGGATGGTCGTCCTGATGCGCGACGAGGACGCCCGCGAGCAGAACCGCCGCCGCTACGCCACGGTCGCCGGGTGGGGGATCTCCTCCGACGGCAAGGGCGGCATCACCCGCCCGGAGGTCGGCGGGTACCGGCTCGCCCTCCGCCGCGCCTACGAGCGCGCCGGGTTCGGCGTCGACACCGTGCCCCTGTTCGAGGGGCACGGCACGGGCACCGAAGTGGGCGACCGGACCGAGCTGAGCGCGCTGTCGCAGGCGCGGAAGGCGAGCGCGCCCGGGGCCGCGCCGGCCGTGATCGGCTCCATCAAGGGGATGATCGGCCACACCAAGGCGGCCGCCGGGATCGCCGGGTTCATCAAGGCCGTGCTGGCGGTCGACGCCCAGGTGCTGCCGCCGAGCACCGGCTGCGTGGACCCGCATCCGCTCCTGGCGGAGGACGGCGCCGCCCTGCGGGTGCTGCGCAAGGGGGCCCCGTGGCCCGCGGACGCCCCGCTGCGGGCGGGCGTGACCGCGATGGGGTTCGGCGGCATCAACACGCACGTCGTGGTGGAGGGCACCGGCCCCCGCCGGGACTCGCTCGACGCCGCCACCCGGGCGCTGACCGGCTCGCCGCAGGACGCCGAGCTGCTGCTGGTCGACGCGGCCTCGAAGGGCGAGCTCCGTGACCGGCTCGCCGAGCTGGCCGGCTGGCTGCCCCGGGTGTCGTACGCGCAGCTCGCCGACGCGGCCGCCGCCGCCCAGCGCAGGCTGACCGGCCTGCCGTACCGGGCGGCCGTGGTCGTCACGTCGCCCGCGGACGCCGGGCGCCGGCTGCGGGAGCTCGTGGAGGCGCTGGACGCGGGGGAGGACGCGCCCGTCGGCGCCGCCGGCGCCGGGTTCCTCGGGCACGTGACCCGGCCCGCCAGGGTCGGCTACCTGTTCCCGGGGCAGGGCTCGGGACGCGGCACCACCGGCGGCGCGCTCCGCCGCCGGTTCGCCGAGGCCCACGACGTCTACTCCCGGGCCGCGCTGCCGGCCGCGGGCGACATGGCGGCCACCGCCGTCGCCCAGCCGCGCATCGTGACCGGTTCCCTCGCGGGCCTGCGGGTCCTCGAAGCGCTGGGGGTCAGGGCGGACGTCGCGGTGGGGCACAGCCTCGGCGAGCTCACGGCGCTGCACTGGGCGGGCGCGATCGACGCGGGGACGCTGCCGGAGATGGCCGCGGCCCGCGGGCGGGCCATGACCGAGCACAGCGCCGCGGGCACCATGGCGGGCGCCGGCGCGGGCCCCGAGGCGGTCGCGCCGCTGATCGCCGGCCTGCCCGTGGTCATCGCCGGGCACAACGGGCCGAGCCAGACGGTCGTCGCCGGACCCGTCGACGCGGTGGAGGAGGCGGGGCGCCGCGCCGAGCGGGAGGGGATCCCCTGGACCCGGCTCGCGGTCTCGCACGCCTTCCACTCGCCGCTGGTCGCGCCGGCCGCGGACGCCTTCGCCGCCTGGACGGGCGCGCGGTCCTTCGGCCGGGTCGAGCGGCGGGTCGTCTCCACCGTCACCGGGGAGACGCTGCCCGCCCGCACCGACGTCCCGGCGCTGCTGCGCCGCCAGATCACCGAACCGGTGCTGTTCAGCCAGGCGCTCCGGCTCGCCGCCAAGGACGTGGACCTCTTCGTCGAGGTCGGTCCCGGGCGGGTGCTCACCGCGCTGGCGTCCGGCATCGCCGACGTCCCCGCGGTGGCGCTGGACACCGACGACGAGTCCATCGCCGGGCTGCTGCGCGTCGCGGCGGCGGCGTACGTGACCGGCGCGCCCCTCGACCCCGGCGCGCTGTTCCGCGACCGGCTCGTCCGGCCGCTGGAGATCGGCGCCGCGTTCTCCTTCTTCTCCAGCCCGTGCGAGGAGGCGCCCGAGGTCCGGATCGAGCCCGCGGCCGGCGGGACCGGCGCCCCGGCTCCCGGCGGCGAGCCCGCGGCCGCCCCGGCCGGCGGGGAGGCGTCCGGGACGAGCGCGCTGGAGATCCTCCGGCGGCTGGCGGCCGAGCGCGCCGAGCTGCCCGCCGAGACGGTCGCCGACGACAGCAGGCTCATGGACCACCTGCACCTGAGCTCCATCACCGTGGGCCAGATCATGAACCAGGCGGCCCTGGCGCTGGGCGTCCAGCCCGGTGCCGCCCTGACCACCTTCGCCACCGCCACCCTCGCCGAGCTCGCCGAGCTCCTCGAGTCGCTCGCCGAGACGGACTCCGGCGGGACGGCCGCGCACGTCGTGGAGGGCGCGGCGCCGTGGGTGCGGCCGTTCTCGGTGGAGCTCGCCGAAGAGCCCCGGCCCGAGCCCGCCGCCGGAGAGGACGGCGGCTCCTGGGAGGTCATGGCCCCCGCGGGCCATCCGCTCGCCGGCCCGCTGCGCCGGGCGCTGGAGGACGCCCGCATCGGCGGGGGCGTGCTGGTCTGCCTTCCGCCGGACTGCACCGAACCGGACCTCCGGCTGGCCGTCGAGGGGGCCAGGGCCGCCCTGGCCGGCTCCCGGTTCGTCCTCGTCCAGGACGGGCGGGGCGCGGCCGGGATCGCCAAGACGCTCCGCCTCGAGGCGCCGCGGGTCCGCGTCACCGTCGTCAGCGCTCCGCACGTGCCCGAGGCGGTGCCGTGGATCGTGGACGAGGTCGCGGCGACCACCGGGTTCTCCGAGGCCGTCTACGACGCCGCGGGGGTGCGGCGGGTCCCGACCCTGCGGCCGCTGCCCGCCCGGCCCGCCCGGGTCGTCCCGCCCCTGGGCGGGGACGACGTCGTGCTGGTCACCGGCGGCGGCAAGGGGATCACCGCGGAGTGCGCCCTGGCGCTCGCCGTCGACAGCGGGGCACGGCTGGCGATCATGGGCCGGTCCGATCCCGCCGAGGACGCCGAGCTGGCGGCCAACCTGGACCGGATGGCCGGGCACGGCGTGGAGGTCCGCTACGTCCGCGCCGACGTGACGGACCCGGGCCGGGTGCGGGAGGCCGTCGGCGAGGTGACGGGCGAGCTCGGGGCGGTGACCGCGATCCTGCACGGAGCGGGACGCAACGAGCCGGCCGCGCTGGCCGGCCTCGGCCCGGACGCCGTCCGGGACGCGCTCGCCCCGAAGGTCGGCGGGCTGCGCGCGGTGCTGGACGCCGTCGAGACCGACCGGCTGCGCCTGCTCGTCACGTTCGGCAGCATCATCGGCCGGGCGGGGCTGGCGGGCGAGGCGCACTACTCGGTCGCCAACGAATGGCTGGCCGGGCTCACCGAGGAGACGGCCGAGCGCCTGCCCGGCTGCCGGTGCGTGTGCATGGAATGGTCCGTGTGGTCCGGCGTCGGCATGGGCGAGCGGCTGTCGGTCGTGGACTCCCTCGGGCGCGAGGGCATCACCGCGATCCCCCCGGACGCCGGGGTGGAGATCATGCGCCGGCTCGTCGGCGACCCCGACGCCCCGCGCGTCGTCGTGATCAGCGGCCGCACGGGGCAGATCGACACCGTCCGCCGGGAGCGGCCGGACCTGCCGCTGCTGCGCTTCCTGGGACGGCCGCTGGTCCACTACCCGGGCATCGAGCTGGTCACCGAGGTGGACCTCGACCCCGGCACCGACCTCTACCTCGCCGACCATCTCCTGGACGGCAGCCTGCTCTTCCCGGCCGTGTTCGGCATGGAGGCCATGGCCCAGGTCGGCGCGGCCGTGACCGGGCGCCCGGACGCGCCGGTGATCGAGCGGGCCGAGTTCCCGAGGCCGATCGTCGTGCCCGCCGACGGCAGCACCACCATCCGGATCGCCGCCGTCGTCGCCGAGGACGGCGGCGTCGACGTCGTCGTCCGCAGCGCCGAGACCGGGTTCGCGGCCGACCACTTCAAGGCGCGGCTGCGGTTCGACGCCGGGGAGGTCCCCGCCGGGCCGCCCGGGCCCGCGGACGGCGGTCTGCCGCCGGTGCCGCTGGACCCCGCCGCCGACCTGTACGGAACGGTCCTGTTCCAGGGGGGCCGGTTCCAGCGGCTGGGCGCGTACCACCGGGCGGCGGCCCGGCACGTCGACGCCGACGTGGCCACCGGCCCAGGCGACTGGTTCGCGGGGTTCCTGCCGGGACGGCTGCTGCTCGGCGACCCGGGCATGCGCGACGCGCTCATGCACGGCAACCAGGTCTGCGTGCCCGACGCCACCCTGCTGCCGACGGGCATCGAGCGTCTCCACCCGGCCGGCGAGCGGGCGTCGGGGACGGGCGCGCTGCGGTACTGCGCGACCGAACGGCACCGCGACGGCGACACCTACGTGTACGACATCGCCGTGCGGGACGCCGCCGGGCGGGTGGTCGAGCGCTGGGACGGCCTGCGCCTCCGGGCCGTCCACAGGTCCGACGGCGGGGGGCCGTGGGCGCCCGCGCTGCTCGGCCCCTATCTGGAGCGCGCGGTCGAGGACGTGCTCGGCCTCCGCGCGGCGGTCGCCGTGGAGCCGCACCCGCCCGGCGGGCCCGGCGGGCGGGACGCCCGCCGGGCGGTGACCGCGCTGGCGGCCGGGCGCGCCCTGGGCCGCCGGGTCGAGCTCCGGTACCGCCCCGACGGGCGGCCGGAGATCGACGGCGAGACCGGCGGCGAGACAGGCGGCGAGACCGGCGGCGGACCGGTGGTCTCCGCCTCCCACGGCCCGGGCCTCACCCTCGCCGTCGCGGCGCACGGCACCGTGAGCTGCGACGTCGAGTCGGTGACGGGCAGGCCGCCCGGTGAATGGGCGGGGCTGCTCGGCCCGCACGCCCCGCTCGCGGAACTGCTCGCGCGGGACCTGGGCGAGGACGCCGACACCGCGGCCACGCGGGTCTGGGCGGCCGCCGAGTGCCTGCAGAAGGCGGGGGCTCCGCAGGACGCGCCGCTGACGCTGGCGACCCGGGCGGACGGCCACCACCGGGGCCGCTGGGCCGTGCTCGCCTCCGGGGACCTGCTCGTCGCCACGATCACCACGACCGTGCGGGACGTCCCCGACCCGGTCGTGTTCGCAGTCCTCACCCGAGAAGGGCGGTCGTAACCTCCATGAGCGACTACTTCGAATACCGGCACACGGTCGGCTTCGAGGAGACGAACCTCGTCGGCAACGTCTACTACGTCAACTACCTGCGCTGGCAGGGGCGGTGCCGCGAGATGTTCCTCAAGCGGCTGGCGCCCGACGTCCTGGCCGAGCTGTACGACGACCTGAAGCTGTTCACGCTGAAGGTGGACTGCGAGTTCTTCGCCGAGATCACCGCCTTCGACGAGCTGTCGATCCGCATGCGGCTGGTGGAACTGGCCCAGACGCAGCTGGAGTTCAGCTTCGACTACGTGCGCCTCGACCCCGCCGGGGAGACCCTCGTCGCCCGCGGGCGGCAGCGGGTGGCGTGCATGCGCGGCCCGAACGGCCGGACCGCCCCCGCCCACGTTCCCGAGGCGCTCACGAGGGCGCTGCGGCCCTTCGCCCCGGTGCTCGCGGGGGGCCCGGCATGAACGCCGGCCCGGACCCGGGCGAGCCGCTCGACCCCCGCCGGCTCCGCCGGGCGTACGGCACCTTCCCGACCGGCGTCACCGTGGTCACGTGCGGCGGGCCCGATCCGCACGGGATGACCGCGAACTCGTTCACCTCCGTGTCGCTCGACCCGCCCCTGGTCCTGGTCTGCGTGGGGCGCGACGCCAACATGCACCGCTTCCTGCAGGGCTGCGAGCATTTCGGGGTGTCGGTCCTGTCCGCCGCCCAGGAGCCGGTGGCGCGGCACTTCGCCGACCGCCGGCGGCCCCTCGGCGCGGCCCAGTTCGACGCGGTCGACTGGCGGCCCGGGCGCCTCACGGGGGTGCCGCTGATCAGCGACGCGATGGTCGGCTTCGAGTGCCGGCTGTGGCGCCGCTACGACGGCGGCGACCACACGATCTTCACCGGGCGGCTGCTGTCGATGCGCGAACGGCTCGCCGACGAGGACGCCCTGCTCTTCTTCGGCGGGCGGTTCCGCCGGTTCGGCCCGGCGAGCGCGGAGGTGCCGATATGAGCGGCGCGCGGACGGCGTCCGGCACCGCCCCGCGCGTCCCGCCCGGGCCGCCCCGGCGCGCCATGCCGGGCGTCTTCGGCAAGCTCGTCCGGGACCGGCTCGGGTTGATGACCTCGGCGGTGACCGAGTACGGGGACGCGGTGCGGGTCGCCGCGGGCCCCCGGACCCTGTACATCTTCAACCACCCCGACCACGCCAAGCACGTCCTGGCCGACAACAGCGCCAACTACCGGAAGGGCATCGGCCTGCAGCAGGCGCGCCGCGCCCTCGGCGACGGGCTGCTGACGAGCGAGGGCGAGCTGTGGCGCGAGCAGCGCAGGACGATCCAGCCGGCGTTCCAGCACGGCAGGATCGCCGCGCAGGCCACGGCCGTCGCCGAGGAGGCCGCCGGTCTGGTCGAACGGCTCGCGGCGCGCCGGGGGCGGGGTGCGGTCGACGTGCTGGAGGAGATGACCGCGCTCACCCTCGGCGTGCTCGGCCGCACGCTGCTCGACACCGACCTCGGCGCGTCCTCCTCGATCGGCGAGGCGTTCGAGGCGGTGCAGGACCAGGCGATGTTCGAGATGGTGTCGCTGAGCACGGTCCCGATGTGGGTGCCGCTGCCCCGGCAGCTGCGTTTCCGGCGGGCCAGGGCCGAGCTGCGGCGCGTCGTCGACCGCCTGGTGGCCGAGCGCGGCGCGGAACCGTCCGCGGAGGCCGACGACGTGGTGTCCAGGCTGCTGGCCTCCGTCCGCGCCGAGGCGGACCCGGCCGTCGCCGGCAGGCGCGTCCACGACGAGCTCGTCACCCTGCTGCTCGCGGGGCACGAGACGACGGCCAGCACCCTCGGCTGGTCCCTCTACCTCATCGACCGGCACCCGGAGGTGCGCCGGAGGCTGCACGAGGAGGCCGTCGGCGTGCTCGGCGACCGCCTTCCCGAGTACGACGACCTGCACCGCCTGACCTACACGGCGACGGTCGTGCAGGAGGCGATGCGGCTCTACCCGCCGGTGTGGATCCTCACCCGGGAGGCGATGCGCGACGACGAGGTGGGCGGGTACCGGGTGCCGGCCGGGTCGGACGTCCTGATCTGCCCGTACACGCTGCACCGTCACCCCGACTACTGGGACGAACCGGACCGCTTCGCGCCGGAGCGCTTCGCGGCGGGCAGGTCCGGGGAGAGGCCCCGGTACGCCTACATCCCGTTCGGGGCCGGGCCCCGGTTCTGCGTCGGGAACAACCTGGGGCTGATGGAGGCGACGTTCGTCCTGGCCCTCATCGCCCGCGACCTCCGCCTGGTCAAGGTCCCCGGCCACCGGGTCGTGCCGGAGCCCATGCTCTCCCTGCGGATCCGCGGCGGGCTCCCCATGACGGTCCATCCGGCCTGACGCCCGGACCCGCCCCGGGTCCCGGACGCCGGCGGCGTCCGGGACCCGGGAGCGGCCCCGCTCCCCGCCGGATGTCAGCTCCCGGTGGCCGTCACGGGCGTCATCCGGGGATCGAGGAGCGCCAGGAGGAGCGGCGGGTCGGTGACGCGCATGGGCCGCAGCGGCACGGTGACCGGCGGGACGTCGGTGTCGGCGCCGACGGCGAGCGGCCCCCGCGAGCCCACCCACGGCACGGGGTCGGCGACGGTCGGGTCGGGGATCACCGCGTCGCCGTCCGGCGGCACCGAGTGCACCAGGACGTACCAGGTCCCCTGGGGGACGTCCGGCAGCTCGTAGGGGCCGGGGCCCTCCAGCACCGAGCACCGGACGGGGGCTCCCTGCGGGATGGCCTCGGGGAAGAGGCCGACGAAGACGCGGCCGGCCTCGTGGTCGGGCGGCGCCAGCACCTCGCCCTTGAGCGTCACCGAGCGGGACCCCCAGCCGTCCCGGCGGGTGTCGGTCGGGATGAGGGAGCGGTATCCGCCGTTCTGCCGGTACAGCGTGGGCGCGACGCCGACGCTGTTCTTGAACCGCGTGCTGAAGGTTCCGACGCTGGTGTAGCCGACCCGGTTGCTGATCTCGGCGACGGTCAGCGAGGTCGAGATCAGCAGCCGCTTGGCCGCCTGCAGCCGTACCGCGGACAGGAAACGCCCGGGTGAGATGCCGGTGACCTGCCGGAATACTCGGGAGAAATGGAATTTACTGAACAAGGCGGTGCGCGCCATATCGTCCATGGTGAGCTGCTCTCCGAAGTTCTCGTACATGGTTCGGATGACACGTTCCACGGCCTGATCAGAAACGCATGTCATGGCGCAACCTTTCACTCCGAGGGAGAAGCGAATTCCCGGGACACACGGGTCGTTACGGGACCATCGAAGCTCTTGATCTGGTCGTTATAACGCTAAAACGGCAATCTCACACGGTCAACGCGAACGCCCCGAACAATAACATCGTGATAAGGCGGGAAAGCGGCTCTCGGTGACCGATCGAACTCAATGGGTGATGGGAATTGAATTCATTTTCCCAATGCGCGGGCGCGGCACGGCGACATGGCCGGAGAATGATGTTGATAAAGAAGGGCGCGCCGATGGCGGCGGAAACTGAAATGCCGGGTCAGCGGCGGTCGAGCGCCTCGGCGAACTGCTCCCAGGCGGCCGCGGTCTCGCGCGCCAGGCGGGCGATCGCGTCGGCGCAGTGGGCCGGCACGGTGTCGGCCAGCCCGGCCCAGTCGCCCGCCGTCACGACCTGGGCGTTCAGCATCCGGAGCAGCTCGCGGCCGGGCGCGCTGTGGCGCAGCGACGGGTCCTTCATCAGCCGGCGCAGGACCTCGGCGCGCCCGGCCCCGCCGCCGCGCCCGGACGTGCGGCCGCCGCCGTCCTCGGCGTCGGCCAGGCGCGGGGACGCGAGCGCCGCGGGATGCGGCCGCGACCTGGCGGCGGCCAGCCCCGCGGGCAGCGGATCCCGTCCCTCCAGCAGGCGTTTGCGCACGTCGTGCGCGGTCGACAGCGAGATGCCGGCGGCCTTGGCGACCTCCCGCAGCGACGCGTCGGGGCGGGCGGCGATGTACTCGGCGGCGAGCCGCCGTCCCCGCGCCCCGTCGACGGGCCAGGACCGCCCGTTCACGCCGACCCGCCTGTTCGAGCGCGGAAGGTGCGCCGTCGAACGCCGCAGCGCCGCCACGGTCCGGGCCGCCAGTCCCGTCCGGTCGGCGACCGCGCGATCCGACAGCTGCGGTTCGGCGGCCATGATGCGGACGGCGGCGGCCCGGCGGTCGGCGTGCGTCAGCGGCAGGCCGTGCGCGATGTTCATCTCCACACCGCGCAGGAAGGCCTCGTTCCCGCTGCCGTCGAAGAAGGTGACCCGGATTTCCTTCTCGCCGCGCAGCATGGCGGCCCGCAGCCGGTGCATTCCGTCGATCACGCGCATGGTCTGGCGGTGCACC
Organism: Actinomadura sediminis; assembly: GCF_042675525.1. Lineage (NCBI taxonomy): Bacteria > Bacillati > Actinomycetota > Actinomycetes > Streptosporangiales > Thermomonosporaceae > Actinomadura > Actinomadura sediminis. The sequence continues at coordinate 43,195 of NZ_JBHTJA010000010.1, read as the reverse complement.
AGAATCGGCGGCAGCGGCGACTCGACCTCGGTGAGCCGCAGGATGTGCGCCCTGTTCTCGCCCTCCAGCCGCGGAGAGTCCGCCGGCAACAGCGTCCGGATCGCGATCGAGTGCACGGTTTCCCGGTCGCCGGGATCCCCGGTTTCGGTCGCGTCGGCCGCACCCTGTCCGGAACGGGGGCGATGAGGGTCGGCGCCGCCGTCCATCGGTTCCTCCACTTCCGCTCGAAATGGCTATAAACGCTGCGCCGGCCGACAGAACAAGCGCGGAGATCCCCGCCTGCCGTTGATCCGTCGGCGAGTCGCCCCGGTCAATACAAACCGACGAACCGGTTTTCTTCAAGCCTTGACTTCATGCCCCGGCCGCACGCCGCGCAACCGGGCGGTTCGCACCCGGCGAACACGCGACACGGAAGACCACTGGAATGGTCCATTCGCCTTGCGTCTTCTGTCACCGGCGGGCGAGCCGCCGGGCGGCCGTCAGGCTCGCCCACGCGGTGAGCTCGACCAGGGCCCGGTCCGCGGGCTCGGTGCGCCGGTAGGCCGTCACGTCCGCCACACCGACCCGGTACGAGGCCAGCGCGGTGAGAAGGGCCAGGCGGCCCGCCGGCCGCTGCCCGTCCGGCAGCCCGCGCACCGCGTCCTCCACCCAGCCGCGCCCCATGCCGGGCGACGCGCCGTCCCAGCGGGCCAGCCGGGACGCGACGAGCTCGCGGACGGGCTCGGGCACGGAACGCCGGCCCGCCGCCTCGACGGCGGCCGCCGCCCTCGCGAGGGCCCCCGCGACGGCGCGGTCGCCGGCGGCCCACCCGAGGTCGTCGGGCAGGGACGCCTCCGGCAGCAGGCCCAGGGCGGCACCGGGTTCGGCGTCGGCCGCCGGCCCGCGCACGGCGCGGCCGACCATCCGCAGCACGGGCCGCCGGGCCGGGGCGGGGACCTCCGCCGGGACGGGCGACTCGGCCAGGAAGACGTTGGCCATGCGGTTGAGGTAGTGGAACGTGAACGCCACCCCCATGTACCGCGGATACCGGTCCTCGCCGAACGGCGCGGGCGGCCGCTCGCCGTCCCGCCGGCCGGTCCCGGCCGCCCAGGCGGCCAGGCGCTCCCGGCCGGGGCCGCCCGGCGGGCCGCCCGCCCCGCCGCGCGAGGCCTGCGCGTGCAGCGCCGCCTCGTGCACCGTCGTGCAGTACGGGCAGGAGTTCGCCCGCGACACCGCGATCGCGATCGCCTCCCGGTCGGGCCGCCCGGCCGGGTCCCCGGCGACCAGCGTCTCGCGCAGCAGCAGCCACGCGGCGGCCAGCGTCCCGGGCGCGGGGGAGTGCAGCGCGATCGGCGGCGCGAGCATCCCGAAGTCCCGTTCCAGCTGGGCGTAGACGGCGGCGACCGGGCCGCCGGCGTCCGGCGTCCGGACCGGCGCGACGTACCTGACCTGACCGAGCGACCGGTCGAGCGCGCGCCGCATGAGTCTGCTCGTCACCAGGCTGCCCATCCCCGCCCTATCCGCGCACCGCGCCGGGCACCAGCGGCATCGCCGCCCGGCGGGCGCTCGTGGCGCCGTCCGGAGCGGGGGCGCCGTAGCGGACGTCGACGCCCCGCTCCCGCGCGGCCGCCACGATCGCCGGGACCGCGCGCTCGGCGAGCGCGGCGATGGTGAACGCGGGATTGACGGTCAGCGCGCCCGGGACGGCCGAGCCGTCGGTGACGAAGATCCCCGGGTGGCCGCGCAGCTCGTGCCGGTCGTCGAGCGCGGACGTGGCCGGGTCGTCGCCGATCCTGCACGACGCCAGGGGATGCACCGTGTAGGCGCCCACCAGGTCGTTCGTCCACGGCAGCACGCGGGCGAGCCCGTCCCGTTCCAGGATGTCCTTCACCTCGGCGTCGGACTCCGCCCAGCCGCGCACCGTGTTCGCGGTCGGCGCGTACCGCAGCGGGCCCCGCCCGAGCATCTGCTGCGAGATCCTGGTGGCGTTCCCCGTCGGCGGCGGGGGGCCGAACACGCCCTCGTTGTCGTCCTCGCTCATGGTGAAGACCGTCAGCCAGGACTGCCAGCGGCTCAGCATCTCCTTCTTCTCGGGGCCGAACCAGACGGGCCGGCCGTCCGCACCCGGGACCTGCGCGAGGATCGTGCCGAATCCCGGCGGGAAGTAGAGCTGCTCCAGGGTGAAGCGGGAGTACTCGGGCAGCGCGGGATCGAGCCGGTCCCAGTTCGTCACGCACGGGCCCTTGCCGATCTGGGAGGCTGCGTACGCCTCGCCTCCGCGGTCCAGGCCGAGGACCGTCCGGATCTTCTCCTCGTCGAAGACGGCGGTGTTGAGCCGCTCGCCGTTACCGGAGAAGTACCGGCCGACGGCGGGCGGCATCGGGCCGAGCGCGCCCTCCGAGCGCTGCAGGATCACCGGCGTCGCGCCGGCGCCGGCGGCGACCACCACCAGCCGCGCGTCGAGCGCGCCGCCGCCCACGGTGACCCGGTAGTCCTCGTCGTCGATCACGTTGTAGTGGACGCGGTAGCCGCCGTCGTCCGTCCTGGACAGATGCTGCACCTCGTGCAGGGGCCGGATCCGCGCGCCGTGCGCCACCGCCGCCGGCAGGTAGTTGAGCAGGAGCGACCGCTTGGCGTCGAAGCGGCAGCCGGACATCATCCAGTTGCAGTTGGTGCACCGTTCGCGGTCGATCGCGGCCGGCGCCGGATTGGCGGTGCGGCCGGCATGGGCGCAGGCCGCCGCGAACAGCCCGCCCGAGTAGGTGACGTCGTTCCAGTCCTGCTTGATGATCGGCAGGGCCTCGGCCACCCGGTCGTACCAGGGGTCCAGCGAGTCCCGGGTGATCGCGGCCGGCCACATGCGGCGCCCGATGCTCCCGGTGCGCTCGAACGTGAACCGCGGCGCCCGCGGCATCGCGGCGAAGTAGACGACGCTGCCGCCCCCGACGCAGTTGCCGCCGAGCACGCTCATCCCGTCGCCCACCACGAAGTCGAAGATCCTCGTATAGGAGGAGCCGAGCAGGAAGTCGTGGTCGAACTCGTCGCTCGCCACCCAGGGGCCCCGTTCGAGCACGACCACCTTCGCCCCGCCCGCGGCGAGGTGGTACGCGGCGATCGCGCCGCCGAACCCGCTGCCGATGACGACGACGTCCGTCTTCTCCCCGCCGGTGCCGGCGTCCGCCGCGCCGCTCACGCCGGGCTCCCGGTGGCGGTCGTCCCCGGATGGAGGGGGGCCAGCTCGCGCCCGTAGGAGAACCGGGGGAAGCGCCAGAGCCCGTCGTCGTCCGGCGGCGCGAACCGCATCGTCGCCAGGCCCGGGTGGCCGGCGGCGATCGCCGCGGCGGTCGGCAGGTGCGCGGCGGTGTCGAACGCCATGGTGCTGAACAGCGCCAGCAGGACCCACAGTTCCTTCTCCGGGTGGCCCGGCGACGTGAGGGTGCGGACGAGCGCCGTGCGGTCGGCGAACTCCAGCGCGACGAACGGCGGGAGGGACGCGTCGAGGGACAGCCCGTGCTCGGCCGCGTACCGCGCGGCGTGCGCGTCGAGGGCCTCGGCGTAGCCGTCGAGCCCGTCGGTGATCCCCGTGGCGGGGGTCTCCAGCAGGTCCAGCGCGCCCGCGGCGACGGCGCCGGGGCCCGGGGCGGCGCCGGCCACCGACGGATCGCGGTCCGTGCGCTTCGCCCCCGGGACGATGGTGTCCGCGAACGCCTCCAGCGTCATCGTCCTGGCGTCCCGCCCGGCGGGGTCCGCTTTTTCCATGAGAGCCTCCCGTGTTCGCCCGGACGTCCAATTCAGGAAAATAATCCGGTTCCGCGGGCGGCGGACGCATCTTCAAAATTGCCCATAGGGCAATTGACGAGTCAAGTTGGAAGTCGTAAGATGTTCACCTCTGAATTTTCGGGTATCCGCCCCACTCCCCATACATTCCACCTTGCCTGCGGAACCGGAACGGGTCAGCTATCGATGCAGGAACGAGCACAGCGCACTCGCGAGGCCATTGTGCGGGCCGCCGCGGCCGCGTTCGAGGTCAACGGGTACGGAGCGACGAGACTCCAGGACATCGTCGGTGCGGAGTCCGTGAGCAAAGGCGCCCTCTACTTTCACTTTCCGGCTAAGGAGGCGCTGGCGGTCGCCATCGTCGGCGAGTACGCCGCCCTCTGGGGGCAGCTCATCGAACGGCTCCGCCCGCAGCACCCGCGGGCGGTCGAGCTGCTGATCGAATTCTCCTGGGAGATTGGCGCCGCCTTCCAGAGCAACGTGGTCACCAGGGCGGGCATCCGCCTCCTTCTGGAGACGCGGCTGTACGAATCACAGATGGCCCCGCCGTACGAGCAGTGGACCGCCGCCATCGAGGAATTGCTCCGCGAGGCGGCCCGGCAGGGCGATCTGGCGCCCGGCGTCGACATCGCGAACGTCGGGCGTTTCATCGTGGCCTCGTTCACCGGCCTCCAGCAGGTCGCGATGGCGGGCGGCGGGCCGATCACCCCGGACGCGTGCATCACGGCGATGTGGCGGTGCATGCTGCCCGGCCTGGTCCGCGGCGAACGCCTGCCCGAGTTCATCGGCATCCTGGAGAGACGGGGGGAGGGGGCCTCCGCGCCGCGCCCGGCCGACGCCCGGTGAGCCGTGCCGCGCGCCGCCCCGCCCGGCGGACGCGGCGGCCCCTCCGCGCCTTCGCGCACCCGGCGCCCTCCGCACCGCCGGCCCGGGTCAGGCCGCGGTCGGCGGCCCGTCGGCGGGCTCCGCCCGGTCACCGATCACCCCCCGTGCCCGCAGGAGGGGCAGCACGCCCTCGCCGAAGGCGTACGCCTCCTCCAGATGCGGCTGCGCCGAGAGGATCAGGTGCTCCAGGCCGAGCGCGTGGTACTCCTCGATGCGCTCGGCGACCTCCTCGTGGCTGCCCACGAGGGCGGCCCCGACGCCCGGCCGGGTCAGCCCGTAGCCGGCCCACACGTTGGGGTGGACCTCCAGGTCCCGCATGCGGCCGCCGTGCATCGCGGCCGCCCGCCGCTGCCCCTCCGACTCGCTGCGGCCGAACCGCCGCTGCGCCTGCCGGACGCGTTCGGGGTCCATGCCCTCCAGCAGCCGCCGGGCCACCGCCCACGCCTCCGCCGAGGTGTCCCGGCTGATCACGTGGAACCGGGTCCCGAACGACAGCTCCCGGCCGGCCGCCGCGGCCGCGCGGCGCCCCTCGGCGATCAGCCCGGCGAGGTCACCGGGCGGTTCGCCCCACATCAGGAGCACGTCACCGGACCGGGCCGCGATCCGCCGCGCCGCCGCCGACGACCCCCCGACGAAGACGTCCGGCGCGACCGGATGGGGCCTGGTGAGGAGCCCCGCCTCGATCCGGTAGTGCTCCCCGTCGTAGTCGAACCGCTCGCCCGGCCACGCGCGGCGGAAGACCTCGAGGAACTCGCCCGTCCGCGCGTAGCGCCGCTCGTAGGGCGCCCAGTCGCCGTAGCGGCGCTGCTCGTCGGGATCGCCTCCCGTGACGATGTTGAGCTGGAGCCGCCCGCCGGACACCCGCTGGAAGGTGGCGGCCATCTGCGCCGCCAGCAGCGGCGACACCAGGCCCGGACGCAGCGCGACCATGAACTTGACGCGGTGCGTGCGGGTGGCGAGCGCGGCGGCGGCCACCCACGGGTCCTCGCAGAACAGCCCGAAGGGCGTCAGCATGCCGGTGAAGCCGAACCGCTCCGCCGCCAGCGCGACCTGGGTCGAGTAGTCGAGATCGGGCTCGCGGCGCGCGCCGGGCGCGTCCGGTCCGGACGCCCGCTTGGCGACCTCCCTGCCGTCGCCGTGCAGCGGCAGGAACCAGTGCAGCTCCATGCCCCGCACCATAGCCCCGCGAACCCGGCCCGGCGGAGGGCCGCGGCGCAGGTCGGCACGCCAGAAGAAGCGCGGGGCCGGCCCGGCGCACAGCACGCCGGGAGATGCGGCGGCGCCGGCCCCGATCCGACGATGACGCGGTGAACGCGGAACCGGCGCACCGGCGCCCGGCCGCCGACCCCACGGTCCAGGGAGGGACACGCGTGCGCGTGATCGTCGACTACGACATCTGCGACAGCAACGGCCTGTGCGCCGAGGTCGCGCCGGAGATCTTCGAGCTGGACGAGGAGGACCGGCTGCGGATCCTGGACGAACGCCCCGGTCCGGAGCGGTGGGGGACGGCCGAGGCGGCCGCGCGGGCCTGCCCCAAGCTCGCCATCGCCCTGGAGGCCGGCTGATGCGCACTCCGCATGACCGCGCCCCGCATGACCGCACCCCGCATGACCGCACCCCGGTGGTCGTCGCGGCGGCCCGCACCCCCATCGGGCGGCGCGGCGGGCGGCTGGCCGGGCTCAAGGCCGTCGAGCTGCTGAGGCACGTGCAACTGGAGGTGATCTCCCGCGCCGGGCTGGAACCCGGCGACGTGGAGCAGATCATCGGCGGCTGCGTGACCCAGACCGGCGAGCAGAGCCTCAACGTCACCCGCAACGCCTGGCTCGCCACGGGGCACGACCCGGCGGTCGGCTGCACCACCGTGGACGCGTCCTGCGGTTCGGCGCAGCAGGCCAACCACCTGCTCTGCGGGCTGATCGCGGCGGGCGCCGTGGACGTCGGCATCGCGTGCGGCGTCGAGTCGATGAGCCGGGTGCCGATCGGCGCCAACCTCTACCAGGGGCCGGGCCACTACAAGACCGCCGACTACCCGTGGGACGACCCCCCGAAGGCGCAGTTCGGCGGTGCCGAGCGGATCGCCGCGCGCCAGGGGATCACCCGCGCCGACGCGGACGCCTACGGCCTGGCGTCCCAGCGGCGGGCGGCCGAAGCCTGGCGGGACGGGCGCTTCGACCGGGAGGTGGCGCCGATCGACGCGCCGGCCCCCGACGCCGGCGGCGACCCGGCCGGCGCGCGCGTCCGGGTCGAGCGCGACGAGGGGCTGCGCCCGACCACCGCCGAGGCGCTCGCGCGGCTGCGGCCCAACGTCGAGGGCGGGGTGCACACCGCCGGGACCACCTCCCAGGTGTCCGACGGCGCGGCGGCGATCCTGTGGACGTCGTGGGCGCGGGCGCGGGAGCTGGGGCTGCCGGCCCGCGCCGTGCTGGACCACCAGGTCGTCACCGGCGCCGACCCCTACTACCTGCTCGACGGGCCGGTCGCCGCGACCGAGCGGATCCTGCGCCGCGCCCGGATGAAGGCCGGGGACGTGGACCTGTTCGAGGTCAACGAGGCGTTCGCGGCGGTCGTGCTGAACTGGGCCTCGGCCTTCGGCGTCGGCCTCGACCGGGTGAACGTGAACGGCGGCGCGATCGCGCTCGGCCACCCCCTCGGCGCCACGGGCACCCGGCTGCTGGTGAGCGCGCTCCACGAGCTGGAGCGCACCGGCCGGGAGACCGCGCTGGTCACCATGTGCTGCGGCGGGTCGCTCGGCACCGCCTCGATCCTGCGGCGGCTCGATCATGACTGACCGGGAACCGCGCCGCGGCCCCGGCCCGCTCGCGGGCGTGCGCGTGCTCGGCGTCACGAAGGTCTGGTCCGGCCCCCTGGCCACCTGCGTCCTGGCGGATCTGGGCGCGGACGTCGTCAGCGTCGAGCTTCCCGAGGCCCGGGACGGGCAGGTCCCCCCGGTCATCCCCGGGACGGAGCTGTCGTGGTTCCGCGAGTCGGTGCACCGCAACAAGCGCAGCGTCGCCCTCGACCTGCGGACGCCGGAGGGACGGGACCGTTTCCTGCGCCTGGTCGCGACGGCCGACGCCGTCGTGGAGAACTACCGGCCCGGCACGCTCGCGGACTGGGGGGTCGGGTACGACGACTGCCGCCGCGCGCGGCCCGGCATCGTCTTCGTGTCCGTCTCCGGGTGGGGGTCGACCGGCCCGAACGCCGGCCTCCCCGCGTACGACCCGGTGATCCAGGCGGCCGGCGGCTGGATGGCGCTGAACGGACCGCCGGACGGCGCCCCGGTGCGCGCCCCCACCTTCCTCGCCGACGAACTGGCCGGGCTGCACGCCGCGATCGGGACGCTGGCCGCGCTGGCGCACCGGGAGCGCACCGGCGAGGGCCAGCACGTGGACGTGGCGATGATGGACAGCCTGCTGTTCAGCAGCAGCGGGCTGCCCACGCTCGCGGCGACGGGGGCGCAGCCGCCGCGGCTCGGGAACGAGACCGACTTCGTGGTGCCGAGCAACGTCTACGCGTGCCGTGACGGGCACGTCTACCTGGCCGTCGCGCTCAACAAGCACTGGCGCGCCCTCGCCGAGGTGATCGGCCGCCCCGAGCTGGCGCGCGGGCCCGGTTACCGGACGAACGAGGAGCGGCTGGCCAACCGGGACGCCGTCAACGCGCTCGTCGGGGACTGGTGCGCGCGGCGGGACGCGGCCGAGGCGGAGGCGGAGCTCTCGGCGGCGGGCCTGGTCGCGGCGCGGGTGCGCACGTTCGAAGAGGCCGTGACCGACCCGCACCTGGCGGCGCGGGGAACGCTCGTGCCCACCAGGCTCAGCGACGGCTCGGTCGCGCCGCTCGTGGCGCCGCCCGCGCGGTTCTCCCGGACCCCCACCGGGATCCGGCGCGCCGCGCCGGCGCCCGGCGCGGACACCGCCGAGGTGCTGGCCGAGCTCGACGGCGAAGCAGCATCTTTCGATAACGACCTTTCCGCGCCCGGCGCCTAGTCTGCGAAGAGAAATGGAAATGAATCGGCGAAGCGGCGGAGTCATGCATCTGCACCATTTGGCGGCCACTTTTCACATGGGCGACCGCCCGCTGGACGAGATGAATTCCGGCGCGCTTTCCCGCCGGTCCGCCGGTGCGGCGGGCGAGGGGGCCGGGTGAGCGCGCGCGGGGCCGTGCTGGTCACCGGGGCCTCGCGGGGCATCGGACGCGCGGTGGCGCTGCGGATGGCGCGCGAGGGGCACGCGGTCGCCGGCTGCCACGCCACCGGGGGAGCGGCGGCGGAGAAGACCGAGGCCGAGATCAGGGCGCTCGGCGTGCCCTGCCATTTCGGCCGGTGCGACGTGTCCGACCCGGCCGCGGCCGAGGCGTTCATCGCCGCCGCCGAGGACCGGCTCGGCCGCATCGGGCTGCTGGTGAACAACGCCGGCGTCACCCGGGACGCGCCGCTGGTGCTGTCCTCCCGGGAGGATTGGGACGCGGTCCTGTCGACCAATCTTTCCGGCACCTGGAATATGTGCCGGGCCATGGTCTTCCGGTTCATGAAGAACGGCGGCGGCGCGGTCGTGAACATGTCCTCGGTCGCGGGGGTGTACGGCAATTCCGCGCAGACCGCCTATGCGGCGAGCAAAGCCGGGATCATCGGGTTCAGCAAGTCGCTCGCCAAGGAGGCGGGACGGTACGGGGTGCGGGTGAACGTGGTCGCGCCGGGGTTCATCGAGACCGACATGACCGACGCCCTCCCGGACAGGCTGCGGCGGCAGGCCCTGAGCCAGGTCACGCTGCGCCGGTTCGGGCGCCCCGAGGAGGTCGCCGGACTCGTCGCGTTCCTGCTGTCGGACGAGGCCGCCTACATCACCGGCCAGGTCTTCCAGGTGGACGGGGGGATCGTCCTGTGACGGCCCCGCGGACGCAATGGCGGGTACCGCCGGGGCCCGGCTTCGCGGCGCCGGTCGCCGCCGTGGACGCCTGGCGCGCGGAGCGGCGCGACGACGGCCTCGCGATCACCACGCGGACCCGGGTGCGCGGCGACGACCCGAACCTGCGGGGGCACTTCCCGGGACTGCCCATCTTCCCCGGCGTCTTCGTCATCGAGGCGGTGTGCCAGGCGATGGCCCTGGCCCTCCCGGGCGAGACGCCCGATCTCGGGGAGCTGCGGTCGGTGCGGTTCCTCGCCCCGCTGCTGGACGGGGACGAGCTGACGCTCGCCGTCACCGCGGCGCCCCGCACGGGCGGCGGCTGGGACGTCGCGGCCCGGGGGCGTCGCCGCGACGGGACCCCGGCGGTGCGCCTCCGCGCGGTGTTCGGCGCGGCCGACCCGCTCCCTCCCGCCGGCCCGCCGCCGGCGGTCGAACCCGCGGGGCCCGGCCTCGACGAGCATCACGACGTGCGGGCGGCGCTGCCCCAGCGGCATCCGTTGCTGCTGGTGGACCGGGTGCTCGAACTGGACCCCGGGAGATCCGTCACCGCGGTCAAGGCCGTCACCGGGACCGAGCCGTGCTACGCCGCCCTGCCGGACGGCTCGGGACCCCGCGCGTACCGGTACCCCCGGTCGCTGATGACCGAGTCGCTCGGGCAGTGCGCCGCGCTGCTCTGGCTCGGCGGGCGGGGCGGGACCGATCCCGGCGACGGAGCGGTGCTGATGTTCGCCGGCGTCCGCGACCTGCGGTTCGCCGGCCACGCCCGGCCCGGCGACGTCCTGCGGCACCGGGTCCGCCTGGACTCCGCGATCGCCGGCACCGCCTTCGCCTCCGGCGAGACCTGGGTGGGCGACCGGCGGATCGCCGCCGCCACCGCCCTGATCGCCGCCCGGCGCCCCGTGCGCCCCACCGAACTCGTGCCGCGCCGCGGCACGGGCACCGACCGCGCGGACGGTGCACAGCACAGTCGAACAGCCAGGAAGGGAACGCGATGACGCAGGAAGAGCGGCAGCTCGAGGAGCTCCGGGAGATGGTCGCCGAGGTGCTGGAGCTGGAGCCCGGAGAGCTCACCGACACGGGCCACTTCGTCGACGACTACGAGGCCGACTCGCTCCGCGCCATCGAGATCCTGGCGCGGATCGACAAGACGTACAAGGTGGAGATCCCCCAGTCCGAACTGCCCCGGCTGGACAACCTGAAGGCCGTGCACGCGGCGCTGCTGCGGTACTCGGGCGACCGGGGCTGAGCCGTGGTCCGCGCCGCGGTGACCGGTCTCGGCCCGGTGTCGAGCATAGGCGTGGGCGCGGCGGCGTTCGCCGACGCGCTGCGCGCGGGCCGGTCCGGGATCTCCCGGATCACCGGGTTCGATCCGTCCGGTTTCCCCTACCAGAACGCCGGAGAGGTCCGCGGATTCGACCCCGCCGCGCACCTGCGCCGGCTGGACCCGGCCCGGTGGGGCCGGTCCAGCCGGTTCGCCGCGAGCGCGGCCCGGCTCGCCCTCGAGGACGGCGGCCTGGACGCGGGCGCGTTCGATCCGCGGCGGGCGCACGCGGTCATCGGGACCACCAGCGGCGAGTCGCAGGTCGCCGAGGCGCTGACCGCCCAGATCGTCGACGGCGGGTTCGCCGCGCAGGACCCGGCACTGCTGTCGCAGCTCCCCGCGGGGAGGCTGGCGAACGCGGTGAGCGCGGAACTCGGCCTGCGCGGCGAGTCGCTGACCATCGCCACCGCGTGCTCCGCGAGCAACTACGCCCTCGGGTACGCCTACGACCTGCTCGTCACCGGGGAGGCGGACGTCGTCCTGGCCGGCGGCGCCGACTCGGTGTGCCGGTGGGCCCATGCCGGCTTCCACCGCATGGGCGCGCTCGCCGAGAAGGCCTGCGCGCCGTTCGACCGGAACCGGTCGGGCATCCTCACCGGCGAGGGCGGCGCGGTGCTGCTGCTGGAGACGTTCGAGCACGCCCGGGCGCGCGGCGCCCGCGTCTACGCCGAACTGCTCGGCTACGGGCTGAACTGCGACGCCAGGCATCCGGTGGCCCCGGACGCCGCCAGCGTCGCCGCGTGCATGCGCCTGGCGCACCGCAACTCCGGCGTCAAGCCCGAGGACGTCGACTACATCTGCGCGCACGGCACCGGCACCCCCACCAACGACCTCGTGGAAGGGAAGGCGGTGCTGGAGGTCTTCGGGGACCGCCCGCCGCCGATCAGCTCGATCAAGTCCATGATCGGCCACACCATGGGCGCCGCCTGCGGGTTCGGCGCGATCGCCGGTGTGCTGGCCATCGACCAGGGCTTTCTCCCCCCGACCGTCAACTGGGCCGAGCCCGACCCCGGCCTCCCGGGGATCGACGCGGTGCCCAACACCGCCAGAACCGCCCAGGTGCGCGTCGTCCAGAACGACGGGTTCGCCTTCGGCGGCAACAACGCCATCGTGATGCTGGGAGCACCGGAGTGACCCCCCTCACCGTCACCGGATGGAGCGCGCTGACCTCCGCGGGCGTCGGCGCCCGCGCGCTGGCCGGGCGGCTCGCCGGGGCGCCGGCCGCCGCGGGCGGCTTCGACGTCACCGGCATGTACGACGAGCCGCTGCCCGCGCCGTACGCCCACGCGCTGCCCGACTTCGACGTCCGCGCGCACCTCGGACGCAAAGGCACCGGCTCCTACGACCGCGTCACCGGCCTGGCCGTGGTCTGCTGCCAGGAGGCTCTGCGCGACGCCGGCACCGTCGTCGACGACGGCACCCGCGCCCGGGTCGGGGTCGCCCTCGGCACCAGCCTGGGCAGCTTCCGCTCCACCAGCGACTACACCCGCGAGACGCTCGTCCAGGAGCGGCCGTACCTGGTCAACCCCCTGCTGTTCCCGAACACGGTGATGAACGGCGCGGCGGGGCAGGTCGCGATCCGGTTCGGGCTGCGCGCCGTCAACGCCACCATCGCGGGCGGCCCGCTGGCCTTCCTCAACGCCGTCCGCTACGCGGGCAACGCGATCGAGCGCGGCTACGCCGACGTCATGCTCACCGGGGCGGTCGAGGAGTTCACCCCGCACCGCGCGTGGGCGTCGGCGCTGTCGGGTTCCGCCGCCGGTGTCGCCGCCGGCGAGGGCGCGGGCGTGTTCGTGCTCGCGCGCGACGAACCCCCCGAGTGGGCCGGGCCACGGCGGTCCGCGCGGATCCTCGCGACCGCCACCGGGTTCGGCCCGGACGGCGACGGCGCGGCCGAGGCGCTGGAGGGGTGCGTCCTGCGGGCGCTGGAGCGGTCGTACGTCCATCCCGGCGAGGTGTCGACCGTGCTGACCGGGGAGTCCGGCCCCGACGGCACGGCCGAGTACGAGCCCGCCGCGCGCGTGCTCGGCCACCGGCCCGAACGGATCACGACCAAGGGGCTGTTCGGCGAGTGCGACGCCGCCTCCGCGGCGGTCGGGCTCGCGGTGCTGCTGGCCTCCGAGCGGCCGCGCACCCCGGCGGACGGCCTGTGCCTGATCACCGCCAGGGGCGCCGACGGGGCGGTCGGCGCCGCGATCGTGGAGGGAGTCGCCGATGACGGCCCTGCTGGCGGGTAGCGCCGTGCGGACCTGCCTCGGGGACGGCGCCGGGACGTTCGCCGCGCTGCTGCGCGGCGAATGCGGCGCGCGCCCGCTGCCGCTCGCGGACGCCGCCGCGCTCAACGTGTCCGCCGCCTATCACATGCCGGACGGGGAGCCCGCCACGCCGTTCCGGGCCGCCCGGCTCCTCGCCGGATGCGTCGCCGAGGCCGCCCGGCGGGCGGGCCTGGACCCCGCCCGGCAGCGGGTGGCGGTGGTCGCCGGCACCGGCCTGGGCGAGCTGCCCGCCGTCGAGGATCGGGCGCTGAACGGTACCGCCGTCGCCGCGGACGACCTGCACTTCGGCGGGGCGGTGCGGGCCGCCCTGCCGGGGGTGGCGGAGGTGACCACCCTCTCGGGCGCGTGCAGCGCGGGAGGGCACGCCCTCGCACTGGCACAGGACCTGGTGGAACTGGGCGAGGCCGACGCGGCGGTGGCCGCGGCGGCCGACACGATGACCCGGTCGATGCTCGCGATGATCGGCAAGGTCGCGCCCGTGCCCGCCCGCCGCGTCCGGCCGTTCGACCGGGACCGCGGCGGAGTGCTGCTCGGCGAGGGCGCCGCCGCCTTCGTCGTCGTCCCCGAGGGCTGGCGGGGCCCGGTGTCGGCCCGGCTGGCCGGGACGGGGCTGTCCTGCGACGCCCGCCACGAGACCGCGCCCGATCCGCACGGGATCCGCCGTTCCATGCGGGACGCCTTCGAGCGGTCCGGACGCGAGCCCGCCGACGTCGGCGTGGTCGTGGCGCACGGGACGGGGACCGCGCTGAACGACCCGGCGGAATGCCTGGCGCTGCACGAGGAGGTCGCCGGCCCCGGGGGCGGGCCGCTGGTGACCGCCGTGAAGGGCGCGGTCGGCCACACGTCCGGCGCGGCGGCGCTGATCAACCTGGACGTCGGGGTCCGCGTGCTGGCGCACGGCGCGGCGCCCCCGGTCGTCGGCCTCCGCCGCGTGCTGGAGGAGGGCGAGGGGCTGCGCTTCGTGCGGGGGGAGCCGGCCCGGTGCGCGCCCGGCCTCGTGCAACTGAACGCCTTCGGCTTCGGCGGCGTCAACGCGGTGACCCTGCTGGAGGCGGTGTGATGCCCGGGAAGGACGGCGCGGCGGCGCCCGTGGCCGCCGCCGCGTGGAGCGTGTACCTGCCGGGCACCCGCCCCGCGGCGGAGGTCGCGCGATGGCTGGGACCGCTGAAGGGCGGCTGGGGCGAGGCCGAGTCCCCGCCGCCGGAGAACGCCGCCGCCGTCCTCGGGCGCAAGGGCCTGCTGTCCAGGGAACCGGCGACCCGGCTGGCGCTCTGCGCGGTCCATCGCGCCCTGGGCCTGCCGCCGGGACGGCGCCCCGCACCCGTCCCCGCTCCCCGGACCGCCGTGGTGGCCTGCGGGAACCTGGGCAACGCCGCCACCGTCTCGGACGTCGCCCGCACCGTCGCGGCCGAAGGCGGGCGCGGGGTCAGCGTCCTGGACGCGCCCAACGTGTCCGGCAACGTCCTCGCCGGGACGGTCGCGCTGTGGTTCGGGTTCGGCGGGCCGAACCTGATGGTCTGCTCCGGTGCCGCGGCCGGCCTGGACGGGCTCGTGCTCGCCGCGCGGCTGCTGCGCGCGGGACGCGCCGACAAGGTCGTCCTCGTCGGCGCCGAACCCGCCGACGAGGACGCGGCGGCGCTGCACGCCGCCGGCCGGGAACGGCCGCTGCGCGCGGGGGCCGCCTGCCTGGTCCTCGTCCCCGCGGGCACCGCGCCGCCCGGCGGCGTCCTCATCGAACCCCGCACCGGCCCCGAACCCACCGGCCCCGAACCCACCGGCCCCGAACCCACCGGCCCCGCGTCTGCCGGTCCCGCCCGCGGGCCGCGCCCGGACGCGGTCACTGTCGGTCCCGGCGGCTTCGACCCGGCCGTCCACTGGGGCGACGCCTACGGGGCGGGCGGCGTCGTCTCGCTGGCGCTCGCCGCGCACCTCGCCGCCGACGAGTCCGTCCCGGCCGTCGAGGTCCGGCACGAGGCCCCGGGCTCCCGCTCCGCCCGCGTCGTCCCGGCCGCCGGGGAGGCGCCGTCATGAGGGAGACGGTCACGCACGAGGTCGGGGTGCGCACGCTGTCGCCGGGCGGGCCCGGGGCGCCGCTGGTCGTCTTCGCCCACGGCCTGGAGGACTCCTGGACGAGCTGGCTCCCCGTCGCGGGAGAACTCGACCCCGCGTGGCGGGCGCTCGCGCTCGAGCTGCCGTGGCGGCCGGGCAACGACTACGCCTGGCGCGGCCGCTCGCCCGGACACTGGCTCGCCCGCGCCCTGGACCTGGTCGGGGAGGCGCCCGACGCCCTCGTCGCGCACTCCTTCGGCGCGGGGGCCGCGCTCGAACTGCTCTGCGCCGGCGGGCCCGCGCCCGCCGCCTCCGCGGCACTGGTGTGCCCGCTCTACCGCATGCCGTCCCAGCCGGTGGGCTGGCACGCGTTCGACCGGTCCCGGACCACGTTCATGCAGCACGTGCGGGACAGCGTCCGGGCGGGGATGGGGTCCCGCGCCGACACCGTCGACCCGGCGGTCCTGGCCGCGATGATGGAGCTCGCCCTCGACCGGGTCGGCCCCATCGCGTTCCTCACCGTCTTCGAGCAGTTCGTCGCGAGCGCGGCGCTGCGGCTGGAGAACGCCGCGCCGCCCGCGATCGTCCTGGCGGGCGGCGCCGACCCGACGCTGTCGCGGCGGGCCGCCGTGGCGCTCGCCGGCGCCATGCCGGACGCCCGCCTCGTCTACGACCCGGGTTACGACCACTTCTGCCACATCCGGCACGCGCACCGCATCGCGGGCCTGGTCGCCGACCTCGTCGGCACCGTCCGCGCCGAGACGAGAACGGCGGGAAACCACCGATGACCGAGACCATTTCACCGGCACGGGAGACGGACGCCCCGACGGTGCTCCGCGGACGCCCGTCCCCCGAGGGCGCCAACATCCGTACCTGGATCGGCTTCAAGCACTTCGTCTACCTCGTCGAGCAGGCCGTGCTGCAATGGCTGATCGACCGGGGCGCGGGCGCCGGGACGCTCTTCCACGAGCACGGGCTCGGTGTGCGGATCACCGACTGCTCGGTGCAGCTCCCCGCCGTCCTCCTGCTCGACGACGAGGTCGACGCCCGGGTGGCCGCCCGCGACGACGGCCGCCTGGACGTCCGGCTCACCGCGGTCCGCGACGGCGCGGAGGTCACCGTGCTGCGCGGCAAGGTGGCGTTCGCGCTGGTGCGCGAGCGGACGGCGGACCGGTACCGGCCCGCGCCGCCCGCCCTGGCCCGCTGGGAGGTCGCCGAGCCGGTGGAGCCCGAGCCGCTCGCCGTCGCCGCGGGCGAGCCCGTGGAGGCGGTCCTCGCCACCGAGCCCGGCTCCTACCTGTGGTCCTGGCGCGCCCCGTACTTCTACTGCCACTACTCGGACACCGTCCAGCACTCCGGGTTCGTCCGGGCGCTGGAAGAGGTGGTGGACCGCTTCCTGGCCGACCGCGGGATATCCGTCGGCAGGCTGCTCCGGGAACGCTCCTGGATCCCGGTCGTGTCCCGTGTCGCCCTGCGGCTCCACGCCCCCGCCCGCATGGAGGAGACGATCCACACCGTCTTCACCGTGCGGGAGATCATGCGCGGGGTCATGTTCGACGCGCGCATGGACTGCCATGTCCTGCGCGACGGCGCGCTGGTGCCGGTGGCCACCGCCCGCATCCTGCACGGCTACGCGATCGCGGCGGGCGAGGGCGCCGGGACGCTCGCCGAACTCGACGACGGGGTCGTCCGTGCGCTGCTCGGGGACCGGCCGTGAAGCGGCGGGCGCGGCTGTACTTCTCGTTCCGCAGCCCCTACAGCTGGCTGACGGTCGACCGGCTCCGCCGGGAGGTCCCCGGCGCGTTCCGGGCGCTGGACCTCTACCCCTACTGGGACCCGGACGAGCGGTCCAGCGCCGCGCTGGCCGAACGCGGCGGCGAGTTCCACTACGTCCAGATGAGCCGCGCCAAGCACCTGTACATGCTGATGGACACCAAGCGGCTCGCCGAGCGGCAGGGCCTGCGGATGGCCTGGCCCGTCGACGTCGACCCGTGGTGGGAGCCTCCGCACCTGGCCTGGCTGCTGGCCCGCCGGCTCGGCCGGGCCGAGGAGTTCTACGACGCCGTCGTGGAGGCCCGCTGGGGCCGCGGCGAGGACATCTGCGAGCCGGCCGTGGTGCGGGCGGCCGCGGAGCGGGCGGGGATCGACCCGGACTCGGCGGCCCGCGCGGCGGAGGACCCCGGCATCCGCGAGGAGGCCGCCGACTGCCTTCACCAGGCGTACCTCGACGACGTGTTCGGCATCCCGTACCTCAAGTGGGGCCGGCACCGGTTCTGGGGGTTCGACCGCCTGGACGCCTTCCTGGACGTCTGGCGGCCTGAGACGGAAGGAGTCACGACATGAGCGCCACCGTGCCCGTTCGGAGCGGGACCGAGGCGAACGACGAGGCGCCCGCCGCGGAGAAGGCCGCGGAGGACGCGGCGGAGTACACGGCGGAGGACGCGGCGGAGTACGCGGCCGACCGCGATCCGTGGGAGGGCGTCCCGGCCGCGCTCCTGGCGGCCGGGCGCGCCTACGACACCGACACCGCGGGCGGCTGCGGATGACCGGCACGGCGCGGACGGCCGGCACGGCGCCGCAGCGCACCGTCGAGGACGAGCGGCTGCACCGCAAGCGGCGGCTCGCCGCGGCGCTGCGGCTGTTCGCCGCGCGGGGCTTCGACGAGGGCGCGGGCGGCCACATCACCGCCCGCGACCCGCAGTGGCCGGACCGGTTCTGGATCAACCCGTTCGGCGTTCACTTCGGGCGGGTCCGCGTCAGCGACCTCCTGCTCGTCGACCACGCCGGGACCGTCCTGTCGGGGGACGGCGCCGTCAACCCGGCGGGCTTCGTGATCCACTCCGAGATCCACGCGGCCCGCCCGGACGTCGTGGCGGCCGCCCACACGCACTCCGTGCACGGGCGGGCGTGGTCGACGCTGGGCCGCCCGCTGGCCCCCCTCACCCAGGACGCCTGCGCCTTCTACCGGGACCACGGGGTGTACGACGACTTCGGCGGCGTGGTGCTCGGCCGCGAGGAGGGCGAGCGCATCGCCGAGCGGCTCGGCACGGGCAAGGCGGTCGTCCTCCGCAACCACGGCCTGCTGACCGTCGGCCGGTCCGTGGCCGAGGCCGCGTGGTGGTTCCTGGCGATGGAGCGGTGCTGCGAGGTGCAGCTGCTCGCCGAGGCCGCCGGCGCCCCCGTCCCGATCCCGCCCGACGTGGCGCGGGCGACCGCCTCCGTCATGGGCACGCCCGGCATGGGACGGCTCAACTTCAAGCCGCTGTACGACGACATCGTCCGCGCCGAACCCGACCTGCTCGACTGACCCGCCCGCCCGCCCGGCCGCCCCGCCCGGCCGACCCGTCCGGCCGTTCGACCCGCCCGCCCGGCCGATCCGGCCCGCTCGACCATCCGACCAGGGAGACGTCCATGCCGACGCTGCTCGACGAGCACATCAAGCACGACCCGGAGGGGACCGCGATCGCCGCGGGCGGCGGCACCCTGAGCTGGGCCGCCCTCGGCGACCGGGTGAACCGGTGGGGCGACCTGCTGCGCCGCCGCGGGCTGCGGCCGGGCGACCGGCTGGCCTGCGTCCTCGGCAACCGGCGGGAGACCTTCGAGGTGCTGCTCGCCTGCCTGCACAGCGGCATCACCGTGGTCCCCGTCAACTGGCACCTGACCGCGTCCGAGATCGCCTACATCCTCGCGGACTCCGGCAGCCGGGCGGTGGTGACCGAGCACGCCCACATCGCCGCGACGGCGGGCGCCGTGGACTCCGCCGCCGCGGGGCACCGCTGCACGACCCGGCTCGTCCTCGGCGACTGGGACGCCAAGGGGTTCGAGGCGGCGGAACCGCTGCTGGCCGCCGCGGACGGGGCCGAGCCCGGCGTGCAGATCTGCGGCTCCACCATGCTGTACACCTCCGGCACCACCGGGTCCCCGAAGGGGGTCGTCAACAACCTGTTCGTGACGGGCGCGCCCTTCTCGGACGTCCGGCGCCTCGGCGGGTACGCCCGGTCGGTGCTCGACGTCCCGGCGCGCGAGCGGGTCCTGCTCGCCGGCCCCTGGTACCACTCGGCCCAGCTCTTCTTCTCGCTGCTGTCGCTGCTGCAGGGATCCCGGCTGGTCGTCGCGGCCCGCTTCGAGCCCGCCGCCATGCTGCGCACCATCGACGAGGAGCGGATCACGGCGGTCCACCTGGTGCCCACGCAGTTCGTCCGGCTGCTGAGGCTGGACGACGTGCTGCGGCGCGAGTTCTCGGGCGCCAGCCTGCGGCGGGTCTGGCACGGCGGCGGCCCCTGCGCGGCCGACGTCAAGCGGCGGATGATCGACTGGTGGGGGCCGGTGTTCCTGGAGTACTACGGTGCCACCGAGGGCGGAGCGGTCACGCTCATCGACTCCGAGGAGTGGCTGCGCCGCCCGGGCAGCGTCGGCCGCGCCGTGCCCGCCTACGAGATCCTCGTCGTCGGCGAGGACGGCACCGTCCTGCCGCCCGGCCGCGACGGCCGCGTCTTCGTCCGCCGCCGCGGCGGCGGACGGGGCTTCCGCTACCACAACGCCCCGGACAAGACCCGTGCCGCCCACCTGGAGCCGGGCGTCTTCACCTTCGGCGAGATCGGCCGCCTGGACGAGGACGGATACCTGTACCTCACCGGCCGCGAGCAGGACATGATCGTCAGCGGCGGCGTGAACGTCTACCCGGCCGAGGTGGAGGCGGTGCTGCTGCGGCATCCCGGCGTCGCGGACGCCGCGGTCATCGGCCTTCCCGACGAGGAGTACGGCGAGCGGGTCGTCGCCGTCGTCCAGCGCGAGCTCGGGGCGCCGTCCGAGCTGGCCGTCGGGCTCGACGCCCACTGCCGCAGGTCGCTGGCCGGGTTCAAGGCGCCGCGCGCCTACCACTTCGTGGACGAACTGCCCCGCGAGCCGACGGGGAAGCTGCCCAAGCAGGCGCTGCGGCGGCTCCTCGCCGAGCGCGCGAAGAACCTGGAGGCGAGCCCCCGATGACGAACGCGACCGGTCCGGCCCGCCCGGACATCGCCCATCCCGCGACGTTCGCCGCCGGCGTGCCGCACGCGGAGTTCGCCCGGCGGCGCCGCGAGGAGCCGGTGGGGTGGGTGGAGGAGCCGCCGCTGTGGCGGCGTGCCGCCGGCGGGCGGACGGCGCAGCGCGGCACCGGCTACTGGGCCGTGACGGCGCACGAGGACGTCCTGGAGGTGTCGCGCCGGCCGGAGGTCTTCTCGTCCGCCGCGAAGGGGGCCTTCCTGGTCGATCCGCGCACCGACGCCGACCTGCGGCAGGCGCGGGAACTGCTCGTCAACATGGACGCGCCGCAGCACCTGCGCATCCGCAGGCTGGTCACCTCCGTGTTCACGCCGCGGGCGGTCCGGTCGCTGGCGGAGTCGGTCGCCGCGCACGCGGCCGCCCTGGCCGAGCGGGCGGTGCGCGCGCCGCGGTTCGAGGTGGTCGCCGACCTGGCGAGCGAGCTGCCGCTGCTGGTGCTCGCCGACCTGCTCGGGGTGGACCGGCGGGACCGTCACCTGCTGTACCGGTGGAGCAACCACCTGGTCGGCTTCGACGATCCCGAGTACGGCGGCGGCGACGTCGAGGTCTACCGCGCCACCTTCGGCGAGGCGTTCGCGTACGCGCTGCGGCTGGCGGCGCGCCGGCGCGACGACCCCGCCGGCGACCTGGTCAGCCTGCTCGCCAACGCCGAGGTGGACGGCCGTCGGCTCACCGACCGGGAGTTCTGCAACTTCTGGCTGCTGCTGGTGGTCGCGGGCAACGAGACCACCCGGCACCTGATCAGCGGAGCCCTCCAGGCGCTCCACGACCACCCCGCCGAACGCGAACGGCTGGTCTCCGGCGCGGTCCCGATGGCCTCGGCGGTCGAGGAGCTGATCCGCTGGGTCACGCCCATCATGCAGTTCCGCCGTACCGCGGTCCGGGACACGACGCTCGGGGGACGGCCGATCCGGGCCGGTGACAAGGTCGTGATGTACTACGCCTCGGCGAACCGCGACCCGGCGGTGTTCGACGCCCCGGACGCGCTCGACCTCGCCCGGGACCCCAACCCGCATCTCGCTTTCGGGACCGGCCCGCACTTCTGCCTGGGCGCGCACCTGGCGCGGCTGGAACTGACCGCGCTGCTGACCGCGCTGGGGCCGAACCTGGCGCGCTTCGAACCGCTCGGCCCGGCGGTCCGGCTGGAATCCAACTTCGTCAACGGGGTCAAGTCGATGCCCGCGCGTTTCGCCCCGCCCTCCTGAACGCGCCGGGACGCGCGTTCACTCGGCCACGGGCAGGATCTCGCCGAACCCGGTCAGCCGCAGCAGGCCGCTCAGCCGCTCGCCCGGCCGCGCGAGCACGACGCGCCCGCCGAGCCGCTTCGCGGTGAGCTGCAGCCGGGCGAGCGCCTGGAGCGTCGTGACGTCCGGCTCCGTCACCGCGGCCACGTCGCAGACCACCTCGCGGACGCCCCCGTCGCGCATGATCGCCCGCAGCCGCTCGCACAGCGCGCCGACATCGGCCGGGGCGAGGGACGGGCCGATGGTCAGCACGCCGGGGGCGGACATGGCGGACTCCTGCGACCGGGGGCGGGACGGGGACGGCCGGGGCGGCGTCGCCCCGGCCGTGGCGGGCGGACGGCGCGTCAGCCCGCCGCCGTCTTCCCGGACGCCGCCGGGGCCGGGGGCCTCCCGGCGGGACCCGGCGGGGCGGCCGGCGGGGTCCCGTTCTTCAGGACCCGGTAGATCATCTCCGGGCTCATCAGCCCGTCGGGGGGATCGACCAGCCCGGCCACCCGCATGAACGCGCGGGTCACCTGCGGGTCCCGCGTCATCGCCGACTGGAGCAGCGCCATGTAGGCGTTCGTCATCTCCACCATGGGCGTGCGCGGCCCCTCCACCTCGGGGAAGGCGAGGTCCCCGCCCGCCGAGATCTGCCAGGGGGCCTCGATGACCGCGGCGATGTCCTTCTGGAACGGCAGCGGCTCGGGCCTTCCCCGGCGCAGGTGCGCGCGCAGCGTCAGCGCCTCCATCGCGGCGACGGTCATGCCCTGCCCGTAGACGGGGTTGAAGCTGCAGGCCGCGTCCCCGACCACCAGCAGCCGGGCGGGGAGGCGCTCCAGGTCCTCGTAGCGGCGCCGGACGCTCGCCGGATACGTGAAGGCGACCGGGTCGTCGAGCGGCTCCGCGTCCTTGATGACGTCATGGACGTCGGGCACCGGCAGCGTCCTGGTCCACTCCAGGAACCCTTCGGGGTCGGTGGGCGCGCCGTCGCCCAGCACGCCGGTGAGCGAGACGATGCTGCGGCCGCCGTCGATCCGCGAGAAGAACGCGCCGCGCGGATGCGACGGCGAGGACACCGGGTTGATCGACATGTCCCCGTTCAGGACGGTCTCGTCCGGCAGCCGGTAGTGGCGGGTGGTGTAGGTCAGGTCGATCTTGATGCGTTCCTCGGCGGGCCGGGAATAGCCCAGTTCCTCCAGCCACACGGGCGTGCGGGACCCCCGCCCGGTGGCGTCCACGACCAGGTCCGCGTCGACGACCTCGGGCTCGGCCCCCTCCGCGCGGCGCCGGACGCGCACGCCGGTCACCGCGGCCCCGTCGCCGGTGGCGACGAGGTCGAGGATGTCGGTCTCCTCCGCGAACCGCACGTTCTCCCAGGCCGCCACCCCCTCCCGGACGTGGCTCTCCAGCACCGGGCGGTCCGCGGAGACGCAGACCAGGCCGGTGGGCGCCGGCCTGGTCCGCCGGCCGTTGAAGAACCAGCGCAGCTCGCCGAGGTCGGCGGTGGGGATCCCGGCCGCCACCGCGCGCTCGGTGAACCCGGGGAACAGCTCGTCGAGGATCTGCTGCCCGCGCGCGAGCAGCCCGTGGACGTGCCGTCCCTGCGGGACGCCGCGCCGGGGCGTCGTCACCCCGGTCAGCCTGTCCCGGTCCACGATCACGACCTCGGCGTAGGACTCGGCGAGCACCCGGGCGGCCAGCAGCCCCGCCATGCTCCCGCCGAGCACCACCGCCCGCTCCCCGACCCGCCCGTCGCCGGCCCGTCCGTCCGCTTGCCTGTCCGATGTGGTCACGTCGCCTCCTGATGGTCGTGACTGTGCAGAAAGAGAGCGCGCCGCCGGGTCAGGCCGGGTCCCGCGGGCTGTTCTGGTACGCCGCCAGCAGCCATTCGCCGTCCTGCTTGACCGCCAGCCAGCCGGCCCGGATGGCGGCCTCGTCGGCCAGTTCCGTCCGGCCCGCCTCGATGACGCCCCCCTCCGTGATGAGCAGGGCGACACCGGGCGCGAGGAACCGCGCGTTGACGGGCTTCCCGGTCACCCGGGTGCCCTTGTAGACGCCGGCGAACGCCTCGCGCATGAACGAGCGGATCGCGTCCCGGCCCGCCTGGTACACGCCGGGCAGGACGAGGGTGCCGTCCTCGGTGAACAGGTCGCCGAAACCGTCGGCGTCGTGGGCGGCCCACACCTCGACGAGGCGCTGCGGGAGGCCCGCCAGAGCGGCCTGGTCGTCGGCGGAGGGGCCGGGGGCGGAGGACGACGCGTTCGCTGCCATTTACATTTCTCCGTGCTCTCTCGCAATTCTCGGCGAACGGACCCGTTCGGGGGACGCCCGCCCGGCGGCGAGTAATTCGTCCGCACCTACCGACCCTCCCACTCCGCGCTCGTGGCGACAATCTTCCGAATTGCTCTGCAAAATCGAAAAAAGCACGCCAACGGATGTCCGCGCGTCCATTCGGCTGCCAGGATTCCCATCGATCGTGGACGTTTCTTCGAAGGAGGACAGGGTGGCACTCGCCCAGGCACCAACGCGGGACGAACTGGTCCGCAGCGCGTCCGAGCTGACGCCCCTGCTCAAGTCGCACGCATCCTGGAACGAACGGAACCGCCGCCTGCACGAGGACGCCGTCCGGGCCCTGTCCGAGGCCGGGTTCTTCAGGCTGCGGCTCCCGGCCCGTTACGGCGGGCTGGAAGCCGACAACCGCACCGCGGTCGACGTCATCGCCGAACTCGCCAAGGGCGACGGGTCGGCGGCGTGGGTCACCGGCGTCAACGCCATCACCACCTGGATGGCCGGGCTGCTGCCCGACGAGGTGCAGGACGTGGTCTTCGCCGACCCCGACGTCCGGCTCTGCGGGACGCTGAGCCCGACCGGCATGTGCGTGCCGGCGGACGGCGGGCTCGTGCTCAACGGCAAGTGGGGGTTCATCAGCGGCGCCCACCACGCCCGCTGGCAGGTCGTCGTGGCGATGGCGCCCGCGCCGGACGGCGGCTTCTGGCCGATCATGACGGTGGTGCCGATGGACGAACTGGAGATCGTCGACGACTGGGACACCTCCGGGCTGCGCGGCACCGGCAGCGTCAGCACCGTCGCGAGCGAGGTGTTCGTCCCGAACGAGCGGGTGCTCCCGCTCCCGCTGGTGCTCGCCGAGCAGTACGCCTCCCGGGCCAACGCCGGCTCGCCGGTGTTCCGGGCGCCGCTGCTGCCGACCGCCTCGGCGCTGTCGGTCGGCACCGCCGTCGGCCTCGCCGCCGCCGCGCGGGCCGAGTTCGTCGAGCGGCTCCCCACCAGGAAGATCACCTACACCGGTTACGAGAACCAGAACGAGGCGCCGCTGACGCATCTGCAGCTCGCCGAGGCCACCATGCAGGTCGACGAGGCGGTGTTCCACGCGCACCGCCTCGCCGACCTGGTCGACTCCAAGGGCGCCGGGAACGGCCCGTGGACGCTGGAGGAGCGGGTCCGCGCCCGCGCCGACATGGGCCGGGCCGTGCGGCTGTCGAAGCAGGCCGCCGACGTCCTCAACGAGGCCAGCGGCGGGTCGTCCATCTACAGCGACGTGCCGATCCAGCGCATCGCGCGGGACCTGCACGCGATCGGGATGCACGCCCTGATGCACCCCGACACCAACGACGAGCTGTACGGGCGCGTGCTGTGCGGCCTGGAGCCCGACACCCTCTACATCTGACGGCCGCGGGCCGCCTCCCCGGCCCGCGCGCCCCACGCGGAGACCGCCGCCCGCGACGATGCGGGCGGCGGTTCCCCTGCGGGTGCGCCGGCGACGGCCGGCGGCGGGGGCGGCGCTGGTCAGGGAGCGCAGGAGGCGAGGTCGCCCGCCGGCGGCTCCTGCGGTTCGGGCCCGAAGAACAGCGTCGCGCACGCCCGCAGGAACCCGGCGTTCTCCTCCGGGATCCAGTGCCCCGAGTCGGGCGCCACGACCTGGCGGACGTCGGTGGCCACGGCGCGGAACGACTCGGCCACGGCCGGCCCGAACGCGTACTGGGCGCCCATCGCCAGCACCGGCATCGTCAGCTTCCTGTGCGCGTTCGCCCGGTTGTCGGCGGCGTTCTCCGGGAACGCGCGGTAGTACTCGAAGCCGGCGCTGCGGCGGTCCGGGGCGGAGTACGCGCGGAAGTACCGCTCCTGGTCGATCCTGCCGGGGTGGCGCGCGGAGCCGAACAGCCAGCCCAGGTAGGTCCGGACGTGCTCGGCGTCGTCGATGATGTTCTCCGGCACCGGCTTGGCGGTCTGGTTGAACTGGAAGTGCCAGCTGAGGCCGTACGCCTGCTCGAGCCCGAACGCGTTCAGCGGCGAGTCCAGGACGGCGATCCGGGAGACGCCGTCCGGGAAGTCGCGGGCGTACGCGTACCCGACGAGGACGCCCAGGTCGTGCGCGAGGATCCCGACCCGGTCGAGGCCGATCCCGGCCACGCCCTGGTGAACGCGCGCGGCGACGGTCGCGGCGTCGTAGCCGTCCGGCGGCACGCTGGACCTTCCCAGCCCGGGCAGGTCGAAGGCGACGACCGTGTGGTTCTTCGCCAGTTCCGGCATCACCTTGTGCCACTCCCACCAGGTCTCGGGCCAGCCGTGCAGGAGCACGAGCGCCGGTCCGGACCCGCCGCGCACGTAGTGCAGGTAGCCGCCGTCCACCGCCACCCGGCCATGGTGGAAGCCCGGCAGGGGCGCGGTCTCGGAGGCGGCCGGGGAGGCGGCGGCGGGGACCGCCGCGGTCCCCGCCGCGCCGAGCAGCATCACGGCCGCCGCGCCTATGGCGCACATGCCGCCGCGCAGCCAGTTCCTGCGGCGGACGCGGACGGGACGGGCGGCCTCCCTCTCCCGGGAGGCCGTGGGCTCGTCTTGCGACATGGGGGGTTCCCTTCATGTGGGGCCGATGAACGGGCGAGCCCGTCCGCGTGCGGCGGCGCCGGCCGCCGCCCCCCGATGTCGCCGACGGGTCAGGAGTGCAGACCGGCGCGGCGACGGTTTCTCATCGCTGCCTCACCGCCCGGTCACACCGGCGCGGCGGACGAGCGCGCCGTGAGGCGGACGGGCAGCGACCGGTGCCCGTTCATGATGAACGTCGGCAGCGGGCGCAGCTCCCCGCGCGGCACCGCCAGCTCCATGCCGGGGAACCGCTCGAACAGGCTCGACAGGCCGACGGTGGCCACCATCCTCGCCACGCCGGCGCCGAGGCAGTAGTGCGGCCCGTGCCCGAAGGACAGGTGCGCCTTGTCGGGACGGGTGAGGTCGAACCGGTCCGCGTCGTCGCCGTGCAGTGCCGGGTCGCGGCCGACCGCGCTGTAGTTGACCAGGATCGGGTCGCCCTTCGGGATGGTCACGCCGTCGAGCTCGATGTCCTCGACGGCGTACCGCAGCGGCAGGTGCGCCAGCGGCGATTCCGCGCGCAGCGTCTCCTCGATGACGTCGTCCCAGCTCGCCCGGCCGCTCAGCACCAGGTCGCGCTGCTCGGGGTGGGTGAGCAGGGCGGTGATGGCGTTGTCGAAGAAGTTGATGGTGGTCTCCGACCCGGCCCCCAGGATCGCGAAGATGGTGTCGGTGAGCTCCTGCTCGCTGAGCCTGGACCCGTCCTCGTCCCGCGCCGCGATCAGGTCGCTGGTGATGTCCTCGCCCGGCTCGCGCCGCTTCGCCGCGATCAGCTCGGCCATCGCTCCCCGCCATCCCGCCAGCACGGCCTGCGCCTGCTCGGGGGAGACGGTGGTGTCGACCATCATGTCGATGACCTTCGCCGTCTCGGCGCGCGCCTCCTCGGACATGCCGATGAGGTCGGCCACCAGCCGGGCCGGCAGCGGGTAGGCGAAGCGCTCGCGCAGGTCCACGACCTCGCCCGGCTCCGTCTCGGCGAGCGCGTCCAGCAACTCGTTCGTCAGCTGCACGACCCGCGGCCTGATCGCCGTGGTCCGGCGCGGGGTGAACGCCTTGCCGACCAGCCTGCGCAGCCGGACGTGGTCCTTGCCGTAGGCGGTGACCATGTTGTCCATCGCGATCCAGCTGATCATCTCCCAGTCGGGCGGGATCTCCCCGTTGATGAACGCCGGCCAGTGGTTGCGCGCGCTCTTGGTGACCCGGGGGTCGGTGAGCAGCCTCCTGATGCCGCTCTCGCTGTTGACCGACCAGGCGCACACTCCCCCCGGGAGACCGACCAGCACCGCGGGCCCCTCGGCGCGCAGGGCGGCGGCCTCGCCGTGGATGTCGCGTCCCGTGGTGTCCAGATGCACCGGGCAGCGGTTGTCCATCAGATGTCTCCAATCACTTCAGCGAGCGGAAGAACGCCCGGACGTCGCCGACGAGGAGCTCGGGCTGTTCCATGGCGGCGAAGTGGCCGCCGCGGTCGAACTCGGTCCAGTGCGAAATGGACGGCAGGTCGCGGTCCGCGAAGCGGCGGACCGGAAGGAAGATGTCGTGCGGGAAGACGGCGACGCCGACGGGCACGGGGACGGGCGGCGGCACCACGCCCGACGCGGCCTGCCGGACGGCCTCCGCGCCCTCGTAGTAGAAGTGCGCCGAGGAGCCGATCGTCCGCGTGAACCAGTAGATCGAGGCGTTGGTGAGCATCTGGTCGCGGTCGACGGCGTCCTCGGGGACGCCCGCCGAGTCCGTCCACTCCCCGAACTTCTCCACGATCCAGGCGAGCTGGCCGACCGGCGAGTCGTGCAGCGCGTACGCCAGGGTCTGCGGCCGGGTCGCCATGATCTTCATGTAGGCGGACAGCTCGGCGTCGAAGCGCGCGAGCGCGCCCAGCCGCGCCTGCTCCTGCTCGCTCAGCCCCTCCAGCTCGGCGGGGTCGCCGGTGGGGAACGCCATGAGCATGTTGACGTGCACGCCCCGCACCCGGTCCGGGGCGTGCCTGCCGAGTTGCAGGGAGATCACGGAACCCGCGTCGCCTCCCTGCGCCCCGTAGGCGTCGTAGCCGAGGCGGCGCATCAGCTCCGCCCAGGCGGCGGCGATCCGCGGCACGTCCCACCCGGTCTCGCGGAGCGGGCTGGAGAAGCCGTATCCGGGCAGCGACGGGATCACCAGGTGGAACGCGTCCGCCGGGTCGCCGCCGTGCCGCCGCGGGTCGGTGAGCGGGCCGATGACCGGCTCGAACTCGGCCACGGAACCGGGCCAGCCGTGCGTGAGCAGCAGCGGCAGGGCGTCGGGCTCGGGGGAGCGGACGTGCATGAAGTGGACCGGCTGGCCGTCGATCTCGGTGATGAACTGCGGGATCTCGTTCAGCCGGGCCTCGGCGGCCCGCCAGTCGTAGCCGGTGCGCCAGTACCCGGCGAGGTCCTTCAGATAGTCCGGCGGCACCCCGCGTTCCCACCCGACGCCGGGCAGCGCTCCCGCCCACCTGGTCTCGGCGATACGCCGGTGCAGATCGTCGATGTCGGCTTGCGGGATCTCGATCCTGAAAGGACGCATGGCCCACCCATCTGTCCGGTCGTGCTCTGCGGTCTGGCTGGTCACGGCGCCGTCGCCCGCCGGCGCACCGCGGGCGGCCGCATGTCGGTCCAGTTCGCCCGGACGAACCCCAGGCATTCGGCGCGCTGCGCCGGGCCGTGGACCACCCGCCATCCGGCGGGGACGCCGATGGACTCCGGCCACAGCGAATACCGCCCCTCGCCGTCGGCCAGGACCACGAACGTCAGGTTCTCGTCATCGAACGGATTCGGCATGTCAGCCCTTTTGATCGGCGAAGACGCCTTTCGGCGAAGACACCAAGACCGTCGCACCGGAAGGCGGAACCCCGCATCTTCGCCGTTGCCGAATCGGCGGACGTGCGCGACGCCGATGGGCGGGAAAGCCCGGATGCGCCGCACGGTCAAAGATGCGGTGCCGCTCACCGCCCGAGAACCTGATCACTGCGTGCATTGGGCAGTGCATTTTGCGCAGTGCATTCTGCGCAGTGCCGCTTGGGCAGTGCCGCTTGGGCAGTGCCTCTTGAGCAGTGCGTCACCACGGCGTGTTCCGAGGAGTCTCCGCAATGACCGTTCCCAGACAGGCGACCGGCCCGGCCGCGGCACCGGCCGCCGACGCGTCCGTGGCCGCCCACTCCGTCGCGCGGCTGACGGAGATGGCCGACTACATCGTCCCGTTCACGCTCCGCGCGATCTGCGACCTCGGGATCGCCGACCTCCTCGCGGAGGGGCCCCGCCCGGTGGGCGAGCTGGCCGCGGCGACCGGGACGCACGCGCCCGCGCTGCTGAAGGCCATGCGCGCGCTGGCCGGCCGCGGGGTGTTCACCGAGACCGCGCCCGAGGTCTTCGGGCTCACCCCGCTGGGCCAGCCGCTGCGCAGCGATCACCCGCGATCGCTGCGGGACGCCTATCCGCTGATCCCCGCGGACGTCCAGGCGTGGGCGCTGCTCGACCACAGCCTGCGGACGGGGCGGGCCGCGTTCGACCTCGCGCACGGCCAGAGCTACTGGGAGTACATGGAACGGCACCCGGAGGAGAGCGCCCGGTTCGACGCATCGCAGCGCGCGGTGACCCGGCGGGAGATCCGGGCCCTGGTCCCCGCCTACGAGTGGGGCGCGTTCGGGACCGTCGCCGACATCGGCGGCGGCAGCGGGGCCTTCGTCGCGGCGCTGCTCGCGGCCCATCCGGGGATGCGCGGCGTCCTGTTCGACCAGCCGCACGTCGTCGCGGGCGCCGGAGCCGTCCTGGCCGAGCAGGGCGTCGCCGACCGCTGCTCGGTGGTGGGCGGCAGTTTCTACGAGTCGGTCCCCTCCGGCGCCGACGCCTACGTCCTCAAACGCGTCCTGTACGACGTGGGCGACGACGGGGCGGCGCGGGTGCTGCGGGCGGTGCGCGCGGCCATGCGGCCCGGCAGCCGGCTGCTGATCGTCGAGCCGCTGCTGGAACCGGGCGACGAGTTCAGCTGGGGCAAGCTCTACGACCTGCTGCTGCTGACGATGCGCGGCGGCGGAAGCCGGTCCCTTCCCCGGCTGGAGGAGCTGATGCGGGAGGCGGACCTGGAGCCGGTGCGGGTCGTGCGGACGAAGGGCCTGCCCATCACCGAGGCCCGGCCGGTCTAGACCCGCCGGGCGCCGGGCCGACGGCGAAGAAGAGGAGTGACCGAATGCGCGTTCTGTTCGCCGCCTACGCCGAGAAGACGCACTTCTTTCCCATGGTGCCGATCGCGTGGGCGTTGCGCGTCGCCGGGCACGACGTCCGGGTCGCCACGCAGCGGCCGCTCGTCGACACGGTCCTGCAGACCGGCCTGCCCGTCGCCGAGGTCGCCCCCGGGCACGACTGGCAGTCGGTGGTCGCGGACCGGGTCCGCCGCGGGGACTGGGACGAGTGGGTCCAGCGGGTCACCGACGTCGCCCGCGGCGGCCACCGGATGGGGTGGGACGACCTGCACGCCTACTTCGACGAGCAGGTCGAGCACGCCTGGAAATGGTTCAACCGCGGCATGGTCGACGGGCTGGTCGGGCATGTCCGCGACTGGCGGCCCGACCTGGTGCTGTGGGAGCCGTTCACCTTCTCCGCCGCCCTGGCGGCCCGGGTCGCCGGCGTCCCGCACGCGCGCGTGACCTGGGGCGTGGACGTGTGGGTCAGGGCGCGGCGGCGCTTCGTCGAACTGCTGGCCGCCCGGCCGCCGGGGCGGCGCACGGACCCCTTCCGCGACTGGCTGGGCGCCGAGGCCGAGCGGTTCGGTTCCTCCTTCGACGAGGAGCTGTTCACCGGCCAGTGGACGATCGACCAGTCGCCGGGGAGCATGCGGCTGCCGCTGGACGTGCCGACCGTTCCCGTCCGCTACATCCCCTACAACGGCCCCGGCGAGATCCCGGACTGGCTCCGCGAGCCGCCCCGGCGGCCCCGGGTGTGCGTCACGGCCGGGCTCACCCAGCGCGGGCTGCTCGGGACCGAGCTGCTGGGGCCGTCCACCCTCGAGGCGCTCGCCGGACTGGACGTCGAGGTGATCGCCACGCTCCAGGGCGGGGACGAGGCCGCCGACCCGCCGGAGAACGTGCGGCTGGTGGACTTCGTGCCGATGGACGCGCTCCTGCCGACCTGCTCGGCCGTCGTGCACATGGGCGGCTTCGGGGTCTCCTCCACCGCGATGCGGCACGGCGTCCCGCAGCTCACCATCCCCAAGCTGGGGGACTCCACGGTCCGCGCCGACCTGCTGCGGGACACGGGGGCCGGGCTGGCCGTCCCCCTCGACGACGCCACCCCCGAGGCCGTCCGCGACGCGGTGGCGCGGCTGCTGGACGAACCGCGGTTCGGCGCGGCCGCCGAGCGGCTGCGCCGGGAGACGCTGGCCGATCCCGCACCGGGCGACGCGGTCGGCACACTGGAGAGGCTGGCGGCCGGCGCGCCGACGGCGCCGGCCGGGCCGACCCGAGCATGAGGAGCCGCATCCATGATCACTCTGGACGACATCCGCAGCTACGCGACCGCGTTCCCCGAGGTGGAGGAGACCACGCACTTCCGCCTGCCCACCTTCAAGGTCCGGGGGAAGCCCTTCGCCGGGGTGGAGAAGGGCGGCGAGACCGCGGTGGTGTCGGTCGCGCAGGAGGAGGCCGCGGCCGCCGTCGCCGCCGACCCGGACGTCTTCGAGGAGGTGTGGCGCAAGGCCGCCACCCAGATCTTCGTCGGCCTCCGGGTGGACCTGGCGAAGGTCGCCCCGGAACGGCTGCGGGAACTCGTCGAGCACGCCTGGCGGAACAAGGCGCCCAAGCGCGTCGTCGCCGCCTACGACGCCGGCTGACCGGGGCGTCCTCGCCGATCCGGCGACGTCCCGCGGCCGGCCGTGAAGGAGGAACATGAACGGACTGCTGCGGGACAAGGTCGTCGTCGTCTCCGGGGCCGGCCCCGGCCTCGGCCGCGCCACGGCGGTGCGCTGCGCCGCCGCCGGCGCGGACGTCGTGCTGGCGGCCCGCGACGCGGGCCGCCTCGCCGCCATCGCCGCGGAGGTCGAGGCGCTGGGGCGCCGCGCGCTGGCCGTGCCCACCGACATCACCGACGCCGCGGCGGCCGAGGCGCTGGCCGGCCGGGCCGTCGACGCCTTCGGGCACGTGGACGCCCTGGTCAACAACGCCGCCGCACCGACCCCGCCCGCCGACCTGATGAGCCTGGAGGCCGACTCCGTCACCGCCGGTCTCGCCGTGGACGTGGTGGCGCCGCTGCGCCTCACCCAGCTGTTCGCGGACCGCCTCGCCGAGCGCGGCGGCTCGGTCGTCATGGTGGCCTCCAGCGTGATCCGGGAATCGCCGCGCTCGCTGGGCGTGTACAAGATGGCCAAGACCGCGCTGACGACGCTCACGCAGGCGCTGTCGTCCGAACTGGGCCCGCGGGGCGTCCGGGTCAACACGATCGCGCCCGGCTTGATCTGGGCGGACGCGGTCAAGACGCACTTCGCGCACGCGGCCCGGGAGCGCGGCGTGCCCGTGCAGCGCGTCTACGACGAGACGGCCGCCGGGATCGACCGCCGCAGGCTCCAGGAACCCGAGGAGGTGGCGGACGCGATCGTCTTCCTGCTCTCGGACCTGGCGCGGGCGGTCACCGGCCACTGCCTCGACGTCAACGGTGGCCAGTACCACAACTGAGGGAGAGTCCCGTGTCCCCGACCGAGAACCCCCCGGCCCCCGCGCCGCCCGGAACGGCGACGGTGCGGCCCGGCGACCCCCGCTACCCGAGCCTGCTGGACGTCTACAACCACCGCTTCGGCGCCCGCCCCGAGTACGTGCGGGTGGCCGCGTCGGCCGCCGAGGTCGCCGCGGCGCTGCGGGAGGCGGTGGCCGCCGGAAAGCGCGTCGCGGTGCGCGGCGGCGGCCACTGTTTCGAGGACTTCGCCTCCTCGCCCGACATCGAGGTCCTGCTGGACGTCTCGCCGCTGTCGGAGGTGTCCTTCGACGAGCGCCGCCGCGCGTTCGCGGTCGGGGCCGGGGCGACGCTCGGCCACGTCTACCGCACGCTGTTCACCCGCTGGGGCGTGACGATCCCCGGCGGCACCTGCTTCGACGTCGGGATGGGCGGGCACGTCGCCGCCGGCGGGTACGGGCACCTGTCGCGCCGGGACGGACTCGTCGTCGACCACCTGTACGCCGTCGAGGTCGTGGTCGTCGACGCCGCCGGGGAGGCGCGGGCGATCGTCGCCACGCGGGAACCCGGCGACCCGCACCGCGACCTCTGGTGGGCGCACACCGGCGGGGGAGGCGGCAGCTTCGGCGTGGTGACGCGGTACTGGTTCCGCGTCCCGGACGCCCGTTCCGGCGGCGTCCCCGCGGCCCGGCTCGGGCCGGGCGAGCTGCTGCCCGCGGCGCCCGCCCGGGTCCACCGGCGCTCGATCGCCTGGTCGTGGGACGGCATGACCGAGGACGCCTTCGCCGCCGTCGTCCGCAACTTCGCCGCCTGGCACGAGGCGAACAGCGCACCGGACACGCCGGCCGCGCACCTGTGGAGCAACCTCGTCGTCAACCACCGATCGGCGGGCTCGTTCGGGCTGATCTCGGTGATCGACGAGGCCGTGCCCCGCGCCGCCGCCGTCCTGGACGGGCAGTACCGGGCGCTCACCGCCGGGACCGGCGTCGAGCCCGCCGCCGACGAGCACGACGTGGTGCCGTGGTGGAGCACGTGGATGCCGTCGTTCAACTGGCCGCCCGACCCCGCCGGCCGCTACAAGAACAAGTCGTCCTACCTGCGCCGCGGCTTCACCGGCGACCAGCTCGCGACGGCCTGGTCCTACCTGACCGACCCCGCCCTGGACGACCCGGCCGCGTGCCTGGTGCTGTCGGGGTACGGGGGCCGGATCGGCGCGGTCGCGCCGGACGCCACGGCCAGCCGCCACCGGGACGCGGTCCTGAAGGCGATGTTCTGCGGCGGGCGGTGGGATTCCCCGGAACTGGACGACGCCCGCGTCGACTGGATCCGCCGGTTCTACCGGGACGTCCACGCCGGCACCGGGGGAGTCCCCGCGCCCGGCGACGGCGCGTACATCGGCTACCCCGACGTCGACCTCGCCGACCCGGAGTGGAACACGTCCGGCGTTCCCTGGCACGCCCTCTACTACGGGGACGGCTACGCGCGGCTCCAGGACGTCAAGCGGCGCTACGACCCGCTGAACGTCTTCCGGCACGCGTTGTCGGTGAGGCCGCCGAAGTGACGGGGGCCGGGGAGCCGGGCGGCCGCTGGCTCATCACGGGGGCGGGCGGGGTGCTCGGCCGGGAGCTCGCCGACGTGCTGCGCGGCGCGGGCCGCGAGTTCGCCGCGCCGCCGCGTGCGGAACTCGACGTGACCGACACCGCGGCCGTCCGCGCCGCGGTCCTCCGGCACCGGCCCCGCGTCCTGGTCAACTGCGCGGCGTGGACCCGGTTCCACGAGGCGGAGGCGCACGAGGACGACGCGCGCCGCGTCAACGGCGACGCCGTGCGGGGGATCGCCGAGGTGTGCGCGGAGACCGGCGTCCGCCTCGTCCACGTGTCCACCGACTACGTCTTCGACGGCGGCGCCCGGTGCCCGTACGCGGAGGACGCGCCGCCCGCGCCCCTCAACGCCTACGGCCGCACCAAGCTCGCCGGGGAGCGGGCCGTCGCCGACGTGCTCAGCGACGCGGGAACGATCGTCCGCACCGCGTGGCTCCACAGCCGGTACGGAACGGACTTCGTCAGCATGATGGTCGAGGCGGAGCGGACCCGCGAGACCGTCGACGCCGTCGACGACGAGCGGGGGCAGCCCACCTGGGCGGCCGACGCCGCGCACCGGATCGCCGCCCTGGCCGCCCGCGGCGCCACCGGCGTCTTCCACGCCACCAACGCGGGGTCCGCCACCCGCCACGAGCTGGCCCGGGAGGTGTTCCGCCTGCTCGGCGCGGACCCGGACCGGGTCCGCCCGGTGGACGGCGGCCGCTTCCCCGGGCCGGGGCGGCGCCCCCGGTACACGGTGCTCGGCCACGGGGCGTGGGAGCGGGCGGGCCTGCCTCCGATGCGGCACTGGCGGGACGCGCTCGCGGCGGCGCTCCCGCGTTCGGCGGGTCAGGCCGGCAGGACCGCCGTGTAGTGCTCGACGAGCGACCGGAACCGGGGGTCGGAGGGCGGATCGGCCGCCCTCCGGACCGGGCCGCCCGACAGCAGCGCGCCGAGGTGCTCCAGCGAGAGGTGGTAGCCGGCCGCGCTCTGCGGCGCGTGCCCGATGTCCTGGAGGGTGACGTGCAGGGCGAGCACCGAGCCGTCCGCCGCCGGCCGCAGCGTCCACCGCAGGATCTCGTCGTCCGCGCTGCCGGGTATGCCCGGCCAGCGGAAGGCGAGCTCCCGGTGCTCCTCGGCGGCCGTGACCACGCCCCGCGACGGCTCGCCACCGCCGAACGCCAGCGTGATCCGGCCGCCGGGCACCGGGTCGATCTCCACCCGCCACGGCGTCCACTCGGACAGCTCGGCGCCGTCGGTCAGGGCCCGCCACACCCGTTCGGCGGGATGGGCGTAGGCCTGCTCGAACCGCAGCACCGGCCTGCCCGACACCGCGTCGAGGGTGAGGCCCACATCGGGGCGGAGCGCGGACTCGGTCATTCTCCGTCCTCCTCGCATGAGTCGGTGATGTCACCCTCCCGACGAACGGGACCGCCGGCCATGGACACCCGGTCTCCCGGCGGGCGCCACGGGGCGCCGCGGCGGGGGCTCAGGCCGTCACGGTCTGCGCGGAGACGATCCGCGGCTCGGGGATCGGCACGATGAACCGCCCGCCGTCCTCCAGGAAACGCCGCTCCTTCCGGATGATCTCCTCGGCGTAGTTCCAGGCGAGGAGCAGGAAGTAGTCGGGCCGCCGCGCCGTCCCCTCCTCCGGCGAGCACACCGGTATCCGGGAGCCGGGCAGGAGCCGTCCCTGCTTCAGCGAGGTCGTGTCGGTGCAGAACGCCACCTCGGCCCGGCCGAGGCCGCAGGCCTGGAGCAGCGCGCTGCCCTTCGCGGGCGCCCCGTACCCGGCCACCGTCGCGCCCCCGGCGACCAGGCCGCGCACCAGGTCGCCGATCTCGGCCCGCACCCGCTCGACCCTGGCGGCGAACCGCCGGTAGACGTCCTCCCCGGTGAGGCCCCGCGCCCGCTCGTCGGCGAGCATCTCCCCGACCACGGGACGCGTCGGGCGCGGCGACGCCTCGGGGGTCGCGAACACCACGATCGACCCGCCGTGCACCGGAGCCGTCCAGACGTCGAACACGCGCAGCCCGTGCCCGCCGAACAGCCGGTGCAGGGTGCCGAGGGAGAAGTACGACAGGTGCTCGTGGAAAATGGTGTCGAACTGGTTGTTCGCCAGCAGCTCCACCAGATACGGGACCTCGATCGCGAGGACCCCGTCCGCGGTGAGCAGCCTCGTGGCGCCGTCCAGGACCTCGTGGACGTCGTCGATGTGGGCGAAGCACTGCCGCCCGAGCACCATCCGCGCGGGGCCGTGCCGTTCGGCGACCCGGACCGCCGCGGCGGTGGTGAAGTACTCCGGGAGCGTCTCGACGCCGCGCTCGTTGGCGGCCGCCGCGAGGTTGCGCGCGGGGTCCACGCCCACCGTCCGCAGGCCCGCCTCCTGGAACATCGCGAGCTGCGCGCCGACGTTGCTGCCCAGCTCGACGACCAGGTCGCCCTCCGCCAGCCCGAGGCCGGCGACGGAGTGCTCGACGAGCCGCCGGGAATGGCCCGTGATCAGGCCGGAGTCGGAGGAGACGTAGAGGTAGTGCTCGAACAGCTTCTCCGGGGAGACGACGTGCCGCAGGCTCATCAGCCGGCACTCGCGGCACACCGCGACGTCGAGCGGGTAGCGGTCGCCCGGGGGGTCCGCCGGGTCCTGGAAATCGCCCGCCAGCAGGGTCTCGCCGAACGAGAGGACGTCGAGCCAGTCGTCCCGCCCGCACACGCGGCAGCGGTCGACGGGCCGCACCATGGGTTGCATTCTTCCTGTCCTCCAGATGTTCTCAGCTCGGCACGAGCGCCGACTTCAGCGGTTCCCACCAGGGCCGGTTCGCCCGGTACCACGCGACGGTCGCCGCCAGCCCGTCCTCGAACGCGACGCGCGGCTCGTAGCCCAGCTCTTCGCGGATCTTGGTGATGTCCAGCGAGTAGCGCAGGTCGTGACCCTGCCGATCCGGGACGCGGGTCACCATGTCCCAGCCGGCGCCGCACGCGGCCAGCAGCCGGCCGGTGAGCTCGCGGTTCGTCAGCTCGGTGCCGCCGCCGATGTGGTAGACCTCCCCGGCGCGCCCGCCCCGCAGGACGAGCTGGATGGCGCGGCAGTGGTCGGACACGTGCAGCCAGTCCCGCGAGTTGCGGCCGTCGCCGTACAGCGGGACCGGCCGGCCGTCGAACAGGTTCGTCACGAACAGCGGGATGATCTTTTCCGGGTACTGGTAGTGCCCGTAGTTGTTGGTGCACCGGGTCACCACGATGTCCAGGCCGCGGGTGCGGTGCCAGGCGAGCGCCAGCAGGTCGGCCCCCGCCTTCGCGGCCGCGTACGGCATGTTGGGCGCGACGGGCGACCGCTCGGTCCACGACCCGTGTTCGATCGAGCCGTACACCTCGTCGGTGGAGACGTGCACGAAGCGTCCGACGCCGTTCCGGTCGGCGGCCTCCAGCAGGGTCTGCGTCCCGAGCACGTTGGTGCGGACGAACTCGGCGGCGCTGACGATCGACCGGTCGACGTGGGTCTCGGCGGCGAAGTGCACGATCGCGTCCTGGCCCGCGGTCACCTCGTCGACGATCACCGGGTCGGCGATGTCGCCGTGCACGAAACGGTAGTCCGGGTGGTCGGCGACCGCCGCGAGGTTGGCCGGGTTCCCGGAATAGGTGAGGCGGTCGAGGACCGTGACCCGGGTGCCGGCCGATCCGGGCAGTTCCCCGCCCAGGGTGGACCTGACGAACTCCGAGCCGATGAACCCGGCTCCGCCGGTGACGAGAATTCTCATGCTGGCCTCTGGATGCCGGTGGACGCGGTCACGCGGCCGCGCCGACGCAGTCGAGAAGGATCAACCCGGGCGGCCCGCCCTGCGGCCCACCCTGCGGCGGCCCACCCTGCGGAGGTGCGCCTTGCGGGGGCGTGCCCTGCGGGGGCGTGCCCTGCGGCGGTGCGCCTTGCGGCGGGGCGCCTTGCGGGGGTGCGCCTTGCGGCGGGCCGCCCTGGGGGGCGCGGCCGGTTCGCGGGTCGACCGGGCGGCACGCCTCGAGCGCCCAGGCCGACACCTGCGCCGAGGGGCCCGAGCCGAACCCGGTGAAGCCCGGCCCGGGCGGGCTCGCCAGGACGAACCGGATGTCGCCGTCGGCCACCAGCCGCCGGAACCGCTCCGGGGTGGGGGTCGGGTTCGAGCCGTCGAAGCCGCCCATCGCCAGCACCGGCCGCCCGTCGGACGCGATGATCATCGGGGCGCCCTGGAGCCCGCTCGGGACGGCCACGATCCACCGGGCGTCCCCCTGGTTGCGGATCAGGTAGCCGAGCAGCGCCGGGTCGACGTGCCGCGACCCCTCGATCACGCCGAGGATGCCCTCGCCGACCGGGGGCGGCAGTCCCGCGAGCCGGAAGCGCCCGTCCTGGTTGGCCAGCGGGTTGATGCCGAGCAGGCGCGTCTGCGTGGTCTTCACCGACCAGACCAGCGGCGCCGCCAGCGCGGCGACCGCCGTGGCCGCCGCCGCGGCGGCCGCCACGGCCGTGACGCCCCGGGGGGACGCGAGCGCCGCCGCCGCCAGGACGCCCGCCGTGATGACGACCGGGGGCAGCCACCCGGGGTACTGCGCGGAGGTGTCGTGCAGAACCCAGGCGGCCCAGGCCGCCGCGGCCAGGACGTGCGCGGCCAGCGCGGCGATGCCGAAGGCCTCGCCGCGCCGCCATGCCGACCACGCCGTGACCAGGCCGGCCGCCGCCAGCGCCGCCAGCGCGGGCACGAGCAGGCTCGTGTAGTAGGGGTGCAGGACCCCCTGCATGAAGCTGAACACGCCCCACGCGCACACCGCCCACCCGGTCCACAGCGCCCATCCGGCCCAGGGCGACGGCCCGTCCGGTCCGCCGCTGCGGCGCCGCAGGTCGTAGGCGACCGTCACCGCGCCCACGACCGCCAGCGGCAGCCACCAGGACACCTGGTCGGCCAGCACCCCGTCGAACAGCCGCGCCGCCCCGGCCTGGCCCGCGTGGAACGCCTGGCCCGTCTCGAAGGCGTGCACGATCTGGGCGCCCATGTCGTCCGGCCGGGCCCCGGTCTTGGTCTGCAGGTGCTGCTGGAAGATCTGCCCGATCCGGCTGGCCACGGTGCCGTCGGTGCTGTTCCCGACCCACGGCCGCTCACCGGACGGGACCAGCCTGAACAGCACGGGCCATGCCGCGCTCACGGCGACGAGGGGCACGGCCGCGGCCGCCAGCCACCCGATGCGGCGCCGGATCGGGACGGCGCCGGCGACGAGCCACGCCAGCGCCAGCGCCGGCAGCACGACGTACGCCTCCAGGTACTTGATGTCGAAGCCGAGCCCGACCAGTGCCCCGGCCCCGAGCAGCGGCCGCAGCCGCCCCCGCCGGATCGCGCGCAGCGTCAGCCAGGCGGCGAGCAGCGTCACCAGCAGCAGCATCGCGTCGGGGTTGTTGTCCCGTTCGATCGCGACGTTGATGGGGCTGACCGCCAGTCCGAGCGCGGCGAGCAGCGCGGTGGCCCGGGCGGCCGGGGAGTCGCCGCCGCCCTCGCGCACCGCCAGGGCGAGGACGAGCACGGAGGCGGTGCCCGCCACCGCGTTCGGCAGGAACACCGTCGCCCAGTTCACCCCGAACACGCCGATGAGGACGGCCGACGGCCAGAGGCCGACGGGCGGCTTGTCCATGGTGATGAAGTGGCCCGTGTCCAGGCTCCCGGTGAGGAACGAGACCCAGTCCTTGGACATGCTCAGCGCGGTGGCCGTGTAGTAGGAGTTCCCCAGCCCCACGTCGTCCGCGGTGTGCCAGGTGCGCAACGCGAGCGCGACCGCGAGGCACCCGGCCATTCCGGCCCACCAGAGGGACGTGAGCCTCCGGTGCGCCGGGGCCGCGCCCTCGTCCGCCCGGGCGCGCGCCCCGGGGCGCGCCGATTCGGTTCTCATGCGAAGAACTCCTCGAGGAGAGGGGCGACCAGGGCGGGGTCGAGCTTGTGGTTCTGGCCCTCCAGGGAGCGGTAGTCGGCGTCGGGGAGGATCCCGGCCAGTTCCGCCATCGCGGTGCGCTGGAACGGCGGGCTCTCCGTGCCGTCGATGACGAGGGTGGGGACCGTGACGGCGGAGACCCGCTCGCGTGGCAGCGAGTTGTCGCCGGCGATGGCGGCCTCGTGCGGCAGCGACGGCGCGAGCGCCTCCAGCCCCGCCCAGGCGGGGGACTGCCGGATGTGCCCCATCACCTCCGCCGGGAACCCGACGGCGCGGACGAGGAAGTGCTCGACCGCGTCGCCGCGCCGTCCCTCGGCCAGCAGCGCGTCGAGCCGCTCGACGTAGGCGTCGTCGAGGCGCGGGTGGCTGTCGTCGACGATGTACGGCGGCTCGTACAGCGCCAGCCTCGTGACGGGCAGCCCCCGCGACACCGCCTCCAGGGCGAGCATGCCGCCGGTGCAGTTGGCGAACAGGCACGCCGACCCGCCGGCCTCCTCCAGGACGCACTGGAGGTCCTCGATCTCCCGCTCGACGGAGTAGGGCTCGGTGTCGCCGCTCGCCCCGCGGCCCCGGCGGTCGTAGTTGAACGTGGTGAAGCGGTGCCGGAGCAGCTCGGCGATCGGGGCGCAGGTCGCCCGGTCGTTGAGGGCGCCGCCCATCAGGACGACCGGGGGCCCCTCGCCGAGGCGATCGTAGGCGATCTCGGTTCCGTCCTTCGAAACCACGGTGTTCATTCCGGTTCCCTTTCGTCGGTGACGGCGGCGGCGCGGGACGGGCGTCCGGCGGCTTCGGGCGGGCCCTCCGCGGGGGGCGCTCCCCCCACCGGGGGCACGTGCCTGAGGGCCACGAGCACGTATCCGGCGAGGACGACGAACATGGCCGCGCCCACCACCGCCACGGAGTGCAGCCCGGCCGTGAACGCGTCGCGCGCGGAGTCGAGCAGCTCGCCGCCCAGCCGTCCGGGGAGGGTCGGCGCGACCGCGACGGCGCCGGTCACGCCCTCCCGGACGGCGTCGGCGACGCCGGCGGGGACCCCGCCGGGGACGTCGAGGCGGTCCCGGTAGACGGCGGCCCCGATGCTGCCGAGGACGGCGATGCCGGTCGCGACGCCGAACTGGCCGCCGGCCTCCACCGTGGCCGAGGCCGCGCCGGCCTTCGCGGGCGGGACGGCCTCGAGCACCATGCCGTAGCCGAGCGAGATGCCGGGGCCGATCCCCGCCATGGCGACCGTGAACCCGACCACCATCAGCAGCGGGACGCCCGGGCCCGCGCCGACCTGGGTGACCAGCAGGTACCCGGCCGTCGACAGCCCGAGCCCCCCGGCGGTGATGTGCGCGGGCCGCAGCCTCCGGCTGAGGCCGGAGCCCAGCATGATGCCGAGGACCATCGCGAGCGTCGCCGGGATCATCCACGCCCCGGCCGCCAGCGGCGACAGGTCCGCCACCGACTGGAGATGGAGGTAGGCCATCAGCAGCCCGCCGCCCTGGATGGCGCCGCCCGCCACGCTGAGCACCAGCGCGGGCCGGTAGGTGCGGTTGCGGAACAGGCTCAGGTCGAGCACGGGACGGGCGAGCCGGGTCTGCCGCCGCACGAAGACCGCGCCGCCGGCGAGGCCGAGGACCGCGACGACGACCGGTGCCGGCCCCCAGCCGTTCCGCGCCCCTTCCGTGATGCCGTACATCACCGGCAGCAGCGCCGCGGGCGCCAGCGCCACGCTGACCGGGTCCGGGCGTCCGGCCGCCGGGTCGCGCGACTCGGGCAGCAGCACCGGGCCGGTGGCCAGCAGCAGCACGGTGACGGGCACGGCGAGCAGGAACACCGACCCCCACCACCAGTTCGCCAGCATCACGCCGCCGACGATGGGCCCGAAGACCGAGCCGCCCATGAAGCAGCTCATCCAGACGGCGACGGCCGCCCCGCGCTGCCTCGGGTCGGCGAACATGCTGTTGATCAGCGCCAGCGAGCACGGCGCCAGCGTCGCGCCCGCGATGCCCATCGCAGCGCGGGCGGCGATCAGCGACCCCGGGCCGCCGGCGAACGCGGCCCAGACGGACGCCGCGCCGAACGCGGCGGCCCCGGCCAGCAGCAGGGCCCGCCTGCCGAGGCGGTCCCCGAGAGTGCCCATCGGGATGAGGAACGAGGCCAGCATCAGCCCGTAGACGTCCACGATCCACAGCTGCTGCGCCCCGCTCGGGGCCAGGTCGGCGCTCAGATTCGGCAGGGCGAGGAAGAGCACGCTCAGGTCGACCGACATCAGCAGCGTCGGCAGCGAGATCACCACGACGCCGAACCACTCGCGCCGTCCCGCTCGCGCGGGCGCCCCCGCCGCGACGGTCGTGCTGGTGTTCATGTGTACCTCCGGACGGTGTCAGCCGCCGTCCGCCGGCCGCACGGCGATCTTGTCCGCCAGCTCGGCCACGGTGGGGGCGTCGAACAGGTCGGCCATCGACAACTCGGCGCCGGTGCGCTCCTGGACGCGGCGGATGAGCCGCATCGCCAGCAGCGACTGGCCGCCGAGCTCGAAGAAGCTGACGTGGGCGTCGACCGTGGCGACGCCGAGGACCTCGGCGAAGGCGGCGCGCAGCACCTCCCGGACGCCGTCGCGGGCGCCGTCGCGGGCGCCGTCGCGGGCGGCGGCCGCGCCGCGCCCGTCGTCACGCGCG